>CAYGWJ010000383.1:0-5121 GCA_964353405.1 uncultured Anaerolineae bacterium | reverse complement strand
GTCGAGTTCGAGCCGACCGCCTCGCAGCCGTCCATGGAGCGGCCCACACCGCAGCCCCTAGTCGCCACTCCCACACCAGAGGCCACCGACGACCCGACCAAACCCAAGCCGACACCACGCGACCGCACACCGGACGAGGGTGACCAACCATTTGGCCCAGGCGGAAGCGCGATTCGACCCATCGGTTTCCTGAATGGCTGGCTCGCGGGCGTGGCGATTCTGGGAGTGGCTCTCGCCCTCGCCGCAACGTTGATATGGCTGTTCGATCGGCGCAGATCGCGCCGGGGATTGCCCGTCGTGCGCTCACGGCGCAGGTGGTTCGTGGGACTGGGCATCGCCGAAGCCCTCATCGTCATCGCGTTCGCGATGATGTGGGCTATCAATCGGCGCCCGCTTGACCCGGCTGCAGCACTTGGCGGCTGGCTGTGGGGACTGGGCAGCGTGGCTGCCGTGGTCGTTCTCACCTTGGCCGCCATGTGGATCTTTGAGCGGCGCGGGCTGGCGGGGCTGAGCCTCACGGCCCAGGTGTATGCCCGGCTGCTGCGCTTCTCCGGCTGGTTAAAAGTCCGCTGGACAGAGAGCCAGACACCGCAAGAACGAGGCGCGGCTTTTTCGGACGCCGCGCCCGGCGCCGAGAACTTGATCGCGCGCATCGTGGACGACTATACACGCGAGCAATACAGTCACCACCCGCCGAGCAGCGCCGACCTGGAGCAAGTCTGGCGCTCGCTCAGCCCGCAGTTGTGGCTGTCGGGACTGCGCCTGCGCATTCAGCGCTTTCTCCTCCGTCTACGAGATTTGCGCACCCGGCAAACAAGCCTCATGCGCCGTCTGAACCGCCAGTTCGGCTAGTCGTCAGTGGCAAGGGGTGGAGAGTTGCGGTATAATCATTAGAGCGAGTGTTTTTTCAACCAGGGAGAATCGCGGTGGGTAGAGACTCCTTCGCCAGGGAACAATCAACACATCCGGACATCAAGACACTGCACGATGCGCTCAACAGTCTGGCTGACATTCTGCATCGGCCATCCGGCGCGGCGGCAGGCGGTCTGGACGGCACGCTGTCACAAATGCGCGAGGCCATCGAGCATCTGCGGCGGGAATGGCTGGCGCAGCAGCGCGAGGAAGAAGAGCTGCGCGCGCTGGTAGAGGTGTCACGGGCCGTCAACTCTACGCTCGACCTGGCCACCGTGCTCAACCAGGTGATGGATCACATCATCGAGCTGACCGGCGCCGAGAGATCGTTCCTGATGCTCATCAATGAGGCCGGCGAATTGGAATTCAAAGTTGCGCGCCACCTCGACCGCGAGACGATTGCCGGCTCTGCGTTCGACATCAGCCGCACCATCGCCTACACCGTGGCCCGAGAAGGCCAGCCGGTCGTCACGACCAATGCCCAGGCCGATCCGCGCTTTAGCTCGCAGGAAAGCGTCATCGGCTACAACCTGCGTAGCATCCTGTGCGTGCCGCTGCGCTTTCGCGAACAAGTCACCGGCGTGATTTACGCCGACAATCGCATCCGCGCCGGGCTGTTTGGCGATTCGGACCGCAATCTGCTGGCGGCGCTCGCGGACCAGGCCGCCATCGCCATCGAGAACGCGCGCTTGTTCGAGCAGGTCAAGCAGCAGCTCGAGCAGATCACCGAGATGAAGACGCTGATGGACAATGTCTTTACCTCCATCCCCAGCGGCGTCATCGCAACGGATGTGGCCGACGTGATCACGCTGTTCAACCGTGCCGCGGAACTGATCCTGGGCGTGCCCACCTACCGCGCCATTCGTCAGCCCTACCGCGCCGTGCTGCCGATGAAAGAGCGGCTGAGCTCGCTCGTCGAAGAGGTCAAGCGCAAAGACCGCCCGGTTGTGGCTTATGAAGACATCAAGCTGCCAGGGCGCGGCCAGGTGAACCTGAGCCTGAGCGTGGCGCCACTCAAAGATCTCGACGACCTCACGACGGGCGTAGCGATCGTCGTGGACGATTTGACCGAAAAGAAAAAGCTGGAAGCCAAGCGCGAGGTCTTTAGGCGCATGGTGTCGAGAGCGGTGTTCGACAACCTGCCGGATAATCCAGAGCAGCTCAAGCTAGGCGGCGTCCGGCGCGAGATTACGGTCTTCTTTGCCGACATCCGCAACTTTACACCATTCGCCGAAAAGCTCGATCCAGAAAGATTGATCGAGGTGCTCAACCAATACCTCAAGATCGGCGCGGAGGCCGTGCTGGCTCAAGATGGGACCGTGGACAAGTTTGTGGGCGACCAGATCATGGGCATCTTTAATGCGCCGAACGATCTGGCCGACCACACTTTCCAGGCCGTGTGCGCTGGGCTGGCAATGCAGGCTGCCATCGCCGAGCATTCCAAAGACATGCCTGAAAGCGAACGGCTAAGCTTTGGAGTTGGCATCAACTTTGGCATGGCGGTTGTCGGCTACATCGGCACGGATCAGCAAGCCAGCTATACGGCCGTGGGCGACGTGGTCAATTACTGCTCGCGGCTCCAGTCCTGGGCGCGCAGCGGCCAGATCCTGCTCAGCCAATCCGCTTGTGAACGGGTCCAAGATCGCGTCATCCTCAAAGCTTTGGACCCGATCCAGGTGAAAGGCCGGTCAACGGCAGAATCGGTATATGAGGTCGTGGCTCTCGCCTAGGCCTGGGACGATGAATCCACACTCTTTGCATGCTGCGACATGCGGTCGCAGTTTCGTCTCTCTAGCTCATTTCACAACAAGGGCCAGTCCATCTAAGGAGGTTGTGTGATTCTTGCCGTCGTCATCCTATACTTGATCTTTGCGACGTGGTTATCTCTGTACGGCTTTCAGGCACTGGCGCTGAGCCTGGCATACTTGTTCCACCGCAAGCCTCGGCACAACCTGAAACCCTTGCTCGAGTTTCCGGATGTCACGGTCCAGTTGCCGGTGTTTAACGAACGCTACGTCGTTGAGCGGGTGATAGACGCGGCAGCGGCGCTGGACTGGCCGAGGGACAAACTGCACATTCAGGTGTTGGACGATTCGACGGATGAAACAACCGGCTTAGCCTGCGCCCGAGCCGAGCAGCACCGGGCGCTCGGCATAGACATCACCGTGATTCATCGCGCCGAGCGCACAGACTATAAAGCCGGGGCACTGCAAAATGGCCTGGCCGGCTCTCGCAGCCCCTACATTGCTATCTTTGATGCCGACTTTTGCCCCGCTCCGGACTTTCTCAAGCAGACGATACCTGCCCTGATTGAGCAGCCCGATGTGGCCTGGGTACAGACGCGTTGGACGCACTTTAACGAGGGCTATTCCGCGCTCACGCAGGCCATAGCGCTGCTGATGGACGCACACTTTACCGTCGAACAGGTCGTGCGCGACCGCGCCGGACTGACCATGATCTTTAATGGCTCGGCCGGCGTCTGGCGGCGCCGAGCCATCGACGCTGCCGGCGGCTGGCAGGGTGACACGCTGACCGAAGACGCCGACCTGAGCTTCCGCGCCCAGATGACCGGCTGGCGGGGCAGGATGCTGCCCGATGTGACCGTGCCATCCGAGATGCCCGTGCAGGTGACGGCTCTCAAGCAGCAATACTTTCGCTGGTCCAAGGGCGGCGCTCAAACGGTACGCAAGCTCTTTATCCCCATGGCGAAATCGCGTATGCCGTTGGGAAGAAAGCTGACAGGCCTGTTCCACATGAGTAGCTACCTGGCCCACCCGTTGATTATCTTGCTCTTGGTCACCTGGCTGGCCATCATCATCCACCCGGAATGGATCCAAGGCGTTCCGATCGCGTTCATGTCCCTCGCCATGTTGGGCCTGCCGCTCCAGTTCTTGCTGGCGCAAATCGTGCTGCACCGGGGCGACGTGTGGCGCATGATCTACCTACCGGTGCTCCTCATCATCGGCACGGGCATGGCGTTCAATAATGCGCGCGGAGTCGTGCAGGGATTGGCCGGGCGGCCCAGCGAGTTCATGCGCACGCCCAAGTTCCGCATGGATGGCGCCAATGCGATGTGGAAGCGCAGCGCCTATGCATTGGCTGCCGACCCGACGGCGTTCGGCGAAGCCATCATGGCCGGGTACGCTGCCTTTATGGTTGTGGCGGCCTGGAAAACCGGCAACGTCAGCGTGATTCCGTTCCTGTTGCTCTACACCATTGGGTTTGCCTACGTCGCTATCGGCAGCGCCATGGACCTCCGCCCGCGCAAACGGCGCCCCACTCTGCGGCTCAAAGCGGATGCGTAGGCGAAACAAAAAACCCGGCTCTTGCAAGTAGCCGGGGTTCTTTTTGTCTGACTCCAGACTAGGCGGGGCGCGCACCTTCCGCGTCGACGACCGGGCCGCTGCCTGTCTTTTTCCGATTGGGCGCTTCCAACATCGGAAAGTCCGGCTCGCCCGGCATAACGCTCTGGCCACGGAAAAAGCCGCCTTCGTCAATCAGGAACGAAGACACGGAAATATCGGCCCAGACTTTGCCTTTGGAAAGGATCTCCAAACGGCCATTGGCATTGATCGTTCCCTTGACCGCGCCAGACACGGACACGTTTTGCGCCTTGATGTCTGCAATGACCTTGCCACTTTCGCCGATGACAAGGTTGCCGGCCAGCTCGATTTCACCTTCAAAGATGCCGTCAATCTTCATTCCGCCATCGCTCTGGATGTTGCCCTTAAAGTTGGCATTCGGGCCGATCACAGTTTCCAGCACTGTCGAAGCGACCGGGCCGACCACAGGCCTTATCGGCGCAGGCGTTTGAGGTCTTTCTCTACCGCTGAATATGGACATGGTAATGCTCCTTGAGGGCGAGTTGGTGCGGAGGGAACGTGCTCGCCCACCGCGCTGCAAATATACCCCAGCCATCGGCAAATGTCAACCAAAGCCGCGCCTTGACATCGCACAACCCGCGTGCTAAGATGACACTGCCCAAGGGAACCGGGCGGCCGCGGCCGGCGTTCTTGCCGGGCGAGGAAAGTCCGAGCTCCACAGAGCGCGGTGCTGGGTAACACCCAGGCGGGGTGACCCGCGGAGAAGGGCCACAGAAACAGACTGCCACTTTGGCAACGAAGTGGCGCGGGTGAAAAGGCGGTGTAAGAGACCACCGGCGCCCGTAGTAATACGGGCGGCCAGGTAACCCCCAGCGGGAGCAAGGCC
>CAYGWJ010000382.1:0-3193 GCA_964353405.1 uncultured Anaerolineae bacterium | reverse complement strand
GGCGAGAAACGGGCGTGGGCGCGCGAGCTGCTCCAGATCGTGGGACTGTGGGAACACCGACAGCACTACCTGGCGCAGCTGTCCGGCGGCCAACAGCAGCGCGTTGCAATCGCCGTGGCCCTGGCCAACCGGCCCAAGCTGCTGCTGGGCGACGAGCCGACGGGCGAGGTCGACAGCGCCACCGCCCAAGAGATCCTGGGCCTGTTCCGGACGATGAACGAGCAGTATGGGCTGACCACGATCATCGTCACCCACGACCCGCAGATCGCCCGCAACGTGGATCGTGTGGCCACCATCCGTGACGGCAGCAACAGCAGCGAGGTCGTGCGCCGCGTGGCCGACGACGTAGAGGCCACCTTGACCCAGGACGCACACGAGACGACGGCGGCGACGCACGTTTATGATGAATATGTGATGGTCGACGCGGCTGGCCGCCTCCAGCTTCCGCCCAATCTGCGAGCCGAGCTGGGCATCAGCGAGCGGGTCACTCTGGAACTGGCCGACGGCGGCATCCTGATCCGCCCTGCGGCCGGTCTCCAGCCCATCGTCTCACCCGAGGCCGCCCGCGCTGCCTCAGACTCGGACGGCGGCCAGCCTTCCTCTTCTGGCCGCGCCAAGCTGGGGGGCTGGCTGCGACGCCTGGGGCACGACCGAAGGGAGTCCCGGAGCCCAGGCGGAGTGGGCCGAGCACAAACGAAAGAGGATCATGAGGAGGTAAACGAGTGAAGAAAAATCTGTTAGCTATCACACTGATCGTCACCCTGCTGGCCGGCTGCGGCGGGTCGTCCACGAGCACCACGCAAACGGACGGCAGCGCGCCGACGGCCGCGCCGGCAGGCGGAGACACCACCGCCACGACGATCCTGCGCTTTGCCGTCTCGGGCATGGTGACGGAGCAGTATACCGACCTAATCGACGCCTTTGAAGCCGAGAACCCCGGCGTTCACATCAGCATCGTCTCGATCGAAGACACACTCGGGACAGGGGGCCCCTTTAGCGCGAACTGGTCCGCCGACGCCTACACCAAGCTGGCGGCCGCCGCCGACGTGATCGAAACCGTCGCCACCCGCGAAGCCGTGGAGCAGAAGGCGTTCTTAGACCTGAGTGAGTTCTTTGCGACCGACACGACCCTCACGCCCGACGCCTTTTACCCCGGCCTGCTGGAGAGCGTCCAGTTTGACGGCAAGATCTACTCCGTGCCGACAGAGGCGTCGTACCAGATGATCAACTATGACAAGACCCTGTTTGACAAGGCGGGTATCGCCTATCCCCAGCCGGGCTGGACCTGGGACGATTTCCTGGCGACCGCCAAGGCGCTGACCGTGGGCAGCGGCGACAACGTCACCCAATGGGGCTTTGTCCAGCCCTCCTTTGACCCCGTGACCCTTGTCGAGGCAAAGGCAGGCTTGCTGTTCGACTCTAGTGTCTACCCGCCCACCGCCCGGCTGTCCGATGCTGCCGTGGTCGATGCGGTGCGCTGGTACACCGACCTGTTTCTGACCCACAAGGTATCGCCCTACTACTCTACCTCCGAGCAAGGTCAAGGCGGGCAAGGGGGCATGTTCCGCGATGAAGGCATGCGGCTGATTGAAAGCGGCCAGGCCGCGATGTGGTTTGGCGCCAGCGGCTTTATGACGATCCGCGTCGGGCGCGACGGCCCGGACGAGCAACAGACCACCACCGGCGTCGTCCCGCTTCCTGTCCGTTCCGGCAATGCCGGCGACCACACCACCCTCGTCACTGTAAGCGGCTTTTCGATCAGCGCCGGCACGCAAAAGGCCGACCTGGCCTGGCGCTGGATCCGCTACCTGGCCCAGCAGCAGGGCAGGCAGCAGGGCTTCTTCCGCGGCAACCTCACCTCCACCACCCTGCCCGCCATGCCCTCGGTGGCCGCTGCCGCGGGATACTGGGACCGCCTCGACGATGACGTGGTCGCTGCACTGAACTATGCCGTCGAGCACGCCTTTGTCGACAATTACAGCGGCACCGGCTATGACACGTTCAACCAGGCTGTGGTAAGCGTGATGGACGGCGGGGCAGAGATCCAGACGGCGTTGACCGATGCCCAGACCGCGGTGGAGACCGAGATTACCGCGGAGGTGGCTGCCGCGCCTACCCCGGTGCCCAACCTGGTGGTGGCCGAGGAGGAACAGAAGGCCCTGAGCGCCGGGGCCGTCATCATCGACTTTGGCCTGACCGAAGTGGGCCGCTTTGGCAGCCAGTCGATGACGACCCTGATCGACCAGTTCCAAGAAGCCCATCCCGACATCATCGTCGAGACGGCCGAGCCCCGCGGCTTTCAGGAAACGACCCTGGCCGACCTGGCCGACCAGTACGACTGCTTCGAGGCGTCGCCCGCACTCAACGACGAGTCGATCGCGTCTGTCGTGAACGTCGAGCCGTTCCTGGCAGCCGACGCGTCCACCCGCAAGGAGGATTTCTTTCCCTCAGTCCTGGAGCAGTTCACCTATCAGGGCCAGGTGTGGGGGCTACCCGGCAGCGTCACGGTCGGCGTCGTGAACTATAACAAGGACCTGTTCGACGCGGCCAAGGTGGCCTATCCCGCCGCCGGCTGGACCACGAGTGATTTTCTAGACAAGGCCGTCGCCCTGACCCAGGGGGAGGACGAGAACAAGGTGTACGGCTATGTGCCCGGTTCCTTCGGTATCAACGATCTGATCGTGATGCTGGACCGGCTGGGCGCCGACATGCTGGACGAGTCGGTTGATCCGCCCCGCCTGGTGTTTACTTCCACCAACACTGTGGAGGTGTTCCGCTGGTACACTAGCCTGGCTACCCAATACAAGGTAGAGCCCGAGGAGAGCGAGGACACAGGCCAGCCTGGCGGCGGGCCGCCACAGAGCCAGTCGCTGATCGACCAGGGCCGCGCTGCAATGTGGATCGACAGCGGCTCGGGCGTGATCTTTGGGGCCGGAGGCGGCGGATTTGCCGTCATGATAGGCGGTCAGGAGGGGGCGTCGACCCTGAACACCGGCGTCGCCCCGCTGCCCACCGGGTTCAACAGCGCCAATGGCAGCGGCTTTCAGACGGTGACCGGCTACTTTATCTCGGCGCAGAGCGCCAAGCGGCAGGCGTGCTGGGACTGGATCTCCTTCTTGACCCAGCAGTCGACGGCGGCCTCGGGCCTGCCAGCCCGCCAGTCGGTGGCCCAGTCTGACGAGTATCGCCAGCG
>CAYGWJ010000381.1:0-14125 GCA_964353405.1 uncultured Anaerolineae bacterium | reverse complement strand
CCGAAGGTGCGCAAGTACTTGCTGGAAGGGGGACAAGGGGACAAGGAGACAAGGAGACAAGGAGACACATGGGTCGAGACGGATTGGGATACGGCGCTCGACATCGTGGCAAGCAAATTGAGAGAGACACGCGACACGTTTGGCGGCGACAGCATCGGCATTCTGACTTCGGCCAAGTGCACGAACGAAGAAAACTATCTCATGAATAAATTGGCGCGGCAGGTGTTGGGGACGAACAACATTGACCACTGCGCCCGTCCCTGACACAGCAGCACTGTGGCCGGTCTGGCCACCTCGTTCGGCAGTGGCGCCATGTCCAACTCGATTGAAGATGTTGCGACGCAGGCTCAAGTCTATTTCGTCATCGGCTCGAATACGACCGAGCAGCACCCCGTCATCGGCTACCGGATTCGGCAAGCCGTCAAGCAGCGCGGCGCGATCTTGATCGTGGCCGACCCGCGCCGCATCCCGCTCACCGATTTCGCCACGCTGCACCTGCGCCACAAGCCCGGCACTGACGTGGCCCTCGTCAACGGGCTGATGAACCTCATCCTCGCCAATGGCTGGGAAGACAAGGCCTTTATCGCCGACCGCACCGAAGGCTTTGAAGAGTTCAAGAAGGTCGTCGAGCAATACACGCCCGACAAGGTTGCCGAGGTCACTGGCGTGCCGGTCGAACAGTTGAAGGAAGCTGCCGAGATTATGGGCAGCGCTTCGCGGAAACCAATGGCAGTGTTCTGGGCGATGGGCATCACGCAGCACATCACAGGCGTGCGCAATGTGATGGACCTGGCGAATCTGCAAATGCTGTTGGGCAACATGGGTGTGCCCGGCGGCGGCGTCAACCCGCTGCGCGGTCAAAACAACGTGCAAGGCGCGTGCGACCTGGGCGGCTTGCCCAATGTCTACCCGGCCTATCAAGCGGTGACGAGTGACCAAGTGCGCAAGAAATTCGAAGCGGCGTGGGGCGCGCCAATGCCGCCCAAGGTCGGCATGACGGTGACCGAGATGATGCCCGGCATCCTTAGCGGCAAGACCAAAGCGCTCTACATCCTGGGCGAAGACCCGATCATGAGCGATCCGGACACGGCGCACATTCGCCATTGCCTGGAGCAGTGCGAGTTTGTCGTCTTGCAGGAAATCTTTCCTACCGAGACCTCACCGTATGCCGACGTGCTTTTGCCCGGCACGTCGTTTGCGGAAAAGACGGGCACGTACACCAACACCGAGCGACGCATCCAGTTGGTGCGCAAGGCCATCGAGCCGCCCGGCGAAGCGAGGGAAGATTGGCGTATTACGGCGGATATGGCAAAGCGAATTCTGGGACACGGAGACCAGGAGACACGCGCAAGCGGACAAGGGGAAGCGCCGTTTGCAGGGTGGGAGTATGCTTCGACGGCGGAGATTATGAAAGAAATCGCGGCAGTCACGCCGAGCTATGCAGGCGTAAGCCACGAGCGTTTGGAGCGCGGAGAGACCTTCCAGTGGCCGGTGCGCGATGCGGCGCATACCGGCACGCCGATCTTGCATATAGGGCGCTTTGCACGTGGTATGGGCAAGTTCACGCCTATCGAACACGTCCCGCCCGCCGAGTTGCCGGACGACGCATACCCGATGGTCTTGAGCACAGGGCGAGTGCTGTACCACTGGCACGGCGGCGAAATGTCGCGCCGATCCAAAGGCTTGCTCGAAATCTATCCGCAGCCGCTCATCGAAGTGAACGAGGACGATGCGGAAAAGCTCGGCCTGAACGGAAACAAGCGCGTGCGAGTCACGTCACGGCGCGGCAGCATCGAGGCCGAAGCGTGGGTGACGGATCGCGTCCCGCCTGGCATGGTGTACGCCAACTTTCACTTCCCGGAGGCTTCTGCCAACAACCTGACCATCGCCGCGCTAGACCCGGTGTCCAAGATACCAGAGTACAAGGTGTGCGCGGTGAAGGTGGAATTAGCCTGACACGGTGACAAGGTGAGAGCGTTCTCCTTGTCCCCTTGTCTCCTTGTCTTCATCACAAGGAGAGCACGATGGATATTCGAAAAATCTATGAATATGCATTACAGCGCGAACACGAAGGCAAACGCTTTTTTGAGGAGAACGCCGACCGGTTGAGCCACGCGGCGGCAGTCGGCGCGTTCAAGCAATTGGCGATTGAGGAGCAAAGGCACATCGAGTTCATCCAGAGCCAGATTGCGGCACTGGACAAGGGTGAAGCGCCGAACGTGACGATGGGCCTCGAGTTGAACAAGGCCGGCTTTTTCTCTCAGCGCGCGCAGACCGAGCAGATTGACCAAACCGTGGCCGAGGCGATGGTGCCCGACTTGCCGGTGCTGCGCATGGCGTACCTCATCGAGCGCGACTTGGCCGAGTTTTATGCGATGGCGGCGGCCAAGGCGCAGGGTGAGGCGCGCCAGGTGCTCGATCTGCTCGCCACGTGGGAACACGGCCACGAAAAGCTATTCAAGTATCTCCACGACAAGGCGTTCGAGCAGTACGCCGAGATGCCGTGGGGAGGCTAGAGCCAATTGGTGCAGCATGTCCATCGCCAAGATACTTGTCGTAGACGACGACCCCGACTTGTGCGAGATCACCCGTATGGTGCTGGAACCGGCAGGCTATGAGGTCGTCACCGCCAGCGGCAGCGCCGAGGCGATGAGGCAGATCGAAGCCACGTGGCCCGATCTGATCTTGCTCGACGTGGTGATGTCTTCGCCCACCGATGGGGTTGAATTTAGTCGCCAGCTTCATCAGGACCCGGTGTTGCGCCATCTGCCCGTCGTCATGGTCACGTCCATTGCCGACACACGTCATGCCGGCGCTGCCTCGCCGGACGATGTGCCGTTTATCGCTGCCTGGCTCGCCAAGCCCGTCTCGCCCAAGCAGTTGATCGCCACTGTGAGACAAGTCCTGGAACAGAAAAGCTGACAAGGTGACAAGGTGATCCCGTTCTCTTTGTCGCCTTGTCTCCGGGTCTCCTCGTCGGAAGGCAAAAGGAGATCGCATGGCAAACATCCTCATCGTAGACGACGATCCTGATTTTGTACAAGCCACTCGCATGGTGCTGGAAAAGGCAGGGCACACCTGCATCAGTGCCGCCAGCGGCAACGCGGGCTACAAGCGCATGAAGGAAGACAAGCCTGATCTGGTCATCCTCGACGTGATCATGGACACGGTGCTCGACGGGCTGACGGTGACTCTGCGCATTCATGATGATCCGGATATTGCCGAAACCCCCATCATCCTGGTCACCTCCATCGCCAATACCGATTACGCCGCGCTGTTTCCCACGGACGAATACATCCACATCAGCGCGTTCATGAGCAAGCCTGTCGCTCCCGCCGACTTGATTCGCCAGATCAACAAGCTGCTCAAGTAAACTCCCCTCTCCTGTCCCCAAGGGGTGGGGGAGGGGTTGCTGGATTGCCCGCGAAGCTTCCAGTGGTCAGCGGCGGATTTGACAACACCGCCCCTGCGCTGGGTGCAGGTGTCCGCCGCGAGCGAGAAATTATGGCCCCACTCAGACTGGACTTGTGCAAGAAACAAATGAGAGTGATAATATATGCGGCCCCCGCCGATCCTCACGCCAAGCCCAGGGGGTATGCCGACAGGAACCCCCGCGTTCGCGGTGGCTTTCCGTGTTGTGAACGTAACCGGGGTGTCAAGCATGATTGACGACTATATGGACAAACTCAATCATCTTTTAGGGAGGCTGACGACCGAGCAGGTGCGCCAGGTCTATCGTTTTGCCCAATTCATTTATGAGGACCAGGAGCCGGAAGGGATGCAGGCGCGCGAGGACCCTGCCGAGCGCTACCAGGAGTTTGTCAAATGGTGCCAGTCGAGCGGGATTGATCTGGACGCGATGAGCCAATGGAGCACGGATGCCAGCGGCAAGACGATCCAGACGGCAGCGGGAGATGAGCTTTGATTGTTGAGACCTTGCCGGTCGGCCCGCTGCAGACCAACTGCTATCTTGTCGGCTGTGAAGAGACCCGCCTCGGAGCGGTGATGGATCCGGGCGGCGATGCGGCAGAGATTCTAGCGGCCATCGAGCGGCGCAAGCTAACGGTCAAGGTTATCCTGTTGACCCATGCGCACTTTGATCACATCGGCGGGGTGGCCGAGCTTGCGGAAGCGACACACGCTCAAGTGGCGCTGCACTCGGGCGACCTGCCGCTGTTGCATGCCAAAGGCGGCGCGGGGATGTTTGGCATTTTTGTGCGGCCCTGCCCCGAGCCGGACATGACGCTCTCCGACGGCCAGGTCATCGAGGTCGGCACGCTCAGGCTAAACGTCCTGCACACGCCCGGCCACACGCCCGGCCATGTCACTTTCCACGAGCCGCACGCCCGCATCGCGTTTGACGGCGATGTGCTTTTCATGCAGGGCATCGGGCGGACCGATTTTCCCGGTTCCAGTTACAAACAGTTGATAGACAGCATTCGCAACAAGCTCTTTACGCTGCCGGATGACACGACCATCTACCCCGGCCATGGCCCGGCCACGACGGTAGGCGACGAAAAGCAGAGTAATCCGTTTTTGTAGCACAATGGTCAAATAGGGCGGCCGGCCCGCGTCGCCTGCCAGGCCAAGCGGCGCTACAATTATGCCCGCCGACACGGGCACGCAAATCAACCTCTAGGAGGAGCTGCATGTGGAACATTGAAATCGAATACTGCGCGGCGTGACACTATAGCCCGCGCGCCGTCAGGATGACGGAGGAATTGCTCGGCGAGTTCGAGTCGCACATTGCCTCGTGGAAACTTGTTCCCTCGCGGGGCGGCGTGTATGAAGTCACGATCAACGGAGAACTGATTTTCTCCAAGAAAGAACTGGGCCGTCACGCCGAAATTGACGAGGTCCGCAAGCTGCTCCAAGCCAGACTTGAATAAGGGGGCCTTCGAGGTTGGGGAGATCTCGAAGGTCTTGTGTTTCATGCCAGGTGCGAAAGCGCCACACGCAGGCCAATGCCGATCAGGATCAGCCCGCCGACCAGTTCCATGCGCTTGCCGAACTGGACGCCTAATCGTTTGCCCAGCGCCAGCCCGAGTGCCGTCATCAACGCCGCCACGATGCCGATGACGAGGCTGGGGTAGAGGATGTCTACCTTGATCATCGCCAGGCTCAAGCCCACGGCCAGCGCGTCAATACTGGTGGCGAGGGCCAGCATGACCAATGTCCACCTTCGCGTTGGGTCGGAGCCATTGTGGGCCTCGCCCTCCCCAAAGGATTCGTTGACCATCTTGCCGCCCACGTAGACCAGCAATACACAGGCAATCCAATGGTCCCAACCGGCGATAAAACGGGCGACGGTCGCGCCGCCCAGCCAGCCAAGGATGGGCATCATGAATTGGAACAGGCCAAAGTGGAACGACAGGCGAAAGCCAGGCCTGAACCAGATGTCTTGGCGCGTCGTACCCACGCCCAGGGCCACGGCGAACGCGTCCATGGCCAGCCCCAGCGCGATGAGCAATACGGACACAAAATCCATCAAAATCTCCGACAGGCCAACAAAAAGCCAACGTCATTACCCGTGGCAATGACGTTGGCCTGATGAACCCGCTAACACTACCGTCAAGAGGCTGATGGGGTGTTGGGCGCGGGCGCAGCCTGTGTGTCCCAGGGCAGGAATTTGTACATCTTGGTGCCGCACACCGGGCAGACGCCCTGCACGGCGGGACGCCCGTTCTTGGTGGTGATGGTTTGCGGATTCTGCACCGCCCGCTCCGCCTTGCACTTCATGCAATAGGCTTTGATGTCTTGCACGTGTTCCCCTCCTCTGCGTCATAGAACGCCTCTTCGGCTGCGGCGTAAAGACCGCACAGGGTACTTTTCCGATGAACCGCAGGGGCCCTCAGAGACGCCAAAACAATCCGGCCCATAAGCATCGGATAAAGCGACGGGCCGGATTGTGGGCCGGCCTTTAGCACAACAGCTTGACGGCCGGACAGCACGGTAGAAAACGAGTGGAATTACGGCGCGGCAGGAGGGGCCGGGGGTTCAGCCGCTTTCTCTTCCGGAGCGACCTCGTGATGTTGAGACTCATGCCTGGCGACGGCATCTTTTGCCTCTTTAGCCAGGCGGAACTTGAGCGCGCGCTTGGCTGGGATTTCAAGTGGCTCGCCGGTCTTGGGGTTGCGGCCCATGCGCGCGGCGCGATCAACGACCACCAGCTTGCCCAGGCCGGGCACGGAAAAACCGTTGTGCGCTTCTTTGCAGGCCAACTGGGTCAGTTCATCCAAAAGCTCTGCAACTTGCTTCTTGGGCAAGCCGATCTTTTCCGCCAGGTGGCCAATGATCTCGGATTTGGTCATGCTTTTAGCCATGTTTGATTTTCCTTTCGCTTATTGAGCAACGATTTCGCGGCGATTTTACGAGGCCGCTAGAACCAAAGTTACCACAGTTCTGAAACTCTGGCAAGTAGCTAAAACCCCGTTTTCTCTAGGGAAAACGGGGTTCTGGGTGTCAAGCTGGCATCGGTGCGGGCGCAGTGCCCACCTGCCAGTTGGGCGACTCGCTGGCCGGGCGGGCCGGCGTCGCGGGCGGCGTGGTCGGCGTCGCCTGCGGCGGCTCCATCGGCTGGCCCGTCATCAGCGCGTTGAATTGCTTGGCGTCCAGCGTCTCGACCTCCACGAGTTTGCGCGCGATGACGTCGAGCTTGTCGCGATGCTGGATGAGGATTTCACGCGCTTTGTCGTGGGCGGCGCTGACCAGGTGGCGCACTTCGCCGTCAATCTCCTGCGCTACCGCTTCCGAATAGTCACGCTGCTCGCCCAATTCCTTGCCCAGAAAGACCAGTTCGTCCTTCTGTCCAAAGACCATCGGGCCGAGCTTGTCGCTCATGCCGTAGCGGGTCACCATCGAGCGGGTGATTTCCGTCACGCGCTCCAGGTCATTGGAAGCGCCCGTCGTCACATCGCCAAACACGATTTCCTCGGCGGCGCGCCCGCCCAAGATAAAGGCCAGGTTTTCCACCAAGCGGGCCTTGCTTTCCAGGCGGCGCTCTTCTTCTGGCAGGGCCATCGTGTAGCCGCCGGCCAATCCGCGCGCGACGATGGTCACTTTATGGATGGGGTCGGTGTTGGGCAGGTGATAGCCGGCGACGGCGTGACCCGCCTCGTGATAGGCAATGATTTCCTTCTCATGCTGGCTGATGATGCGGCTCTTGCGGCCAGGCCCAGCAATGACGCGCTCGATGGCCTCTTCGAACTCGGACATCGAGATGGTTTTGCGATTGCGCCGCGCAGCCAAAATCGCCGCTTCATTGACCATATTCTCTATATCGGCGCCCACAAAGCCCGGCGTGGACTTGGCCAGCGTCATCAGGTCAACGCCTTCACCCAGCGGTTTGCCGCGCACGTGCACCTTGAGGATTTCCTCGCGGCCCTTGAGGTCGGGCCGGTCGAGCACCACGCGCCGGTCAAAGCGGCCGGGGCGCAGCAGCGCCGGGTCCAGGATGTCTGGCCGATTCGTGGCGGCGACAACGATGACGTTGGTGTCCGTGTCAAAGCCATCCATCTCCACCAGGATTTGGTTGAGCGTCTGCTCGCGCTCGTCGTGGCTGCCGCCCAGGCCCGCGCCTCGATGGCGGCCCACGGCGTCAATTTCGTCCACAAAGACGATGCACGGACTGTGGCGCTTGGCCTGGTCGAACAGGTCCCGCACGCGCGATGCGCCCACGCCTACAAACATCTCCACAAACTCGGAGCCGGAGATGGAAAAGAACGGCACGCCTGCTTCGCCACTCACCGCCTTGGCCAACAACGTCTTGCCGGTGCCGGGCGAGCCGACGAGCAATACACCCTTGGGGATACGCGCGCCCAGGCTGATGAATTTTTCGGGTTCCTTGAGGAACTCGACGACTTCGGCCAGCTCTTGCTTGGCCTCTTCCACGCCCGCCACGTCTTCAAACGATACGGTGGGCTGCTCGCCTGTGATCATGCGGGCGCGGCTCTTGCCGAACGCCATCGCCTGGTTGTTGGTGCCCTGCGCCTGCCTCAGCATAAACCAGATGATGCCCGCCACGAGCAGAGCCGGAAGCATAAAGCCCAGGATATTGATCCAGGTGCCCCAGTCCGTCGGGCGAGTGACGGTGTACTTGAAATTGTTGATTTGCACGTCGGTCAAGCCGAAGGCTTTGAGCTGCTCGACCAGCGAAGAAGTTGGCTCTTTGCGCGCCGTGACGGACTTGCCATCTTTGAGATCGACCGTCAGGTCATCGCCATTGACCGTAATCTGCTTGACATTGCCGTTACGAATTTCGCTCGCCACAGAACTCATGTCCATCATATCTGGCCGAGGAGCCTGTCCGCGCCAGGAGTAGACGACAATCGCCAGAATGGCGACAATGATCAGCAGGTAGACAAACCCGTTTCTTGACTGCGTCGGATTCATTTTTCCTCCAACATCCAATGCCCGTCACGCCGTCGGCTGCGCCGGCAGGCACAACAACGCGTGGCGGCTGACTGTCAAAAGATCCTCCAATAAAGTCGCTTATCGGCTCAGATTATACCGCAGTTCAAGCGAATATGCTACTAGTATTGTATTAGAAAAATACGCGTCTTTGACGTGGGGGGCGACCGGCGCTAAGGCCCGATGGTCAATTCTTTGATGAGAAGGCTGTTGTTTTCAGCGGTCGTTCTGCCTGCCGAGACGACCGTCAGTCGAGTGGCAGGATTGTTGGTGGGATACAGTCCTGCGCGCAATTGATAGGTTCCACGCGGGGCTTGGCGCGGGATTTGAAGGACGTATTGATCCTGAACGACGGCATCTTTGCTCCACGTCGTCGTCGGGGCTTGCCCGTCTTGCGGCTCCCGGTCAACCTGATTGACGAGGTTGCCCGTCGGGCCAATGAGGTGTACAAAGACCTTGTAAGCCTGCCCCACGCTGTTAACGCGCGATTTCCAGCGCAAGGTCACTTCGATGGATTCGCCGGGCCGCAAGGTGTCGCGCGCCAAATCGGCGCCGTCCAGTGTAATGACGTTGCCCAGGTTCACGTCGAGCGAGATGACCGAGCCGGTGCTGATTTGCAGCGTGATGACCTGGCCTGAAGCCAGCGGGATGCCGGGCGGCGGAATTTGCCCGATGATTTCTCCGGCGGGACGGTTGCTCCACCTGGGATCGAGCGCCACTTTCCAGCCGTACGATTCCAGCCCGGTTTTGACCGAGTCATCGTAGGACAGGCCCTGCACGCTGACGACTTTATCAATCTTGGGACCTTTGCTGAACACGACCTGCACAGCGTCGCCGCGTTTGACCTCTGTGCCTGGCAGGGGGAATTGCTCCAGCGCCGAGCCGGCGGGCCACTTGTCGTCTGGGCGTTCCTCCTTCACCGCCAGTGCCAGCCCGGCCTGCGCCAGCATCTTTTCCACGTCCTGGCGATCCAGGTGCACCACATCCGGCACGCTGGTTTGCTGGCCAACGTTGGCGATGGTCGCCGCGGGCGCGGGAACGGCGGGGCTGGGGGGAATGCGCGGCGCGCTCGTGTATACACGATACACCACTGTCCACAGGACCATCAGCCCGATGACGGCGATAAGCGCGATAGCGGCCAATGTCCACGCCAGCCAGTCAAAGCCGGGTTGTTCTTCCCCCAAGATCGGCTGCGAGGCCGTTACCCTGGCTTGCGCCTGGGGCGGCAGCATGGGCGCTTGCAGGCCGGTCGCCTGTTCCGCTCCGTACTGGTATTCCATCAGGATGCGCCCCAATTGATCAGCGGTGCGGTAGCGCCGGGCTGGTTCTTTGGCCAGGGTCTGGGCCACGATTTGTTCGAGGGGCAGCGGTACTTGCGGATTGAACTGTGTGACCGGTGGCGGCGCATCACGCAAATGAGCCAGCGCCAGCTGTTGTTGATTGTCGCCTTCGAACGGCAATCGCCCGGTCAGCATCTCGAACAAGATGATACCGATGCTGTAGACGTCGGACGCGGGCGTGGGCTGTGAGCCTTCGGCTTGCTCCGGCGAAAAATAGTGCGGCGTGCCCCAGACGCTTTCGGTGTAACCCACGGGCGCCGCCGCCGAGAAAGCGCGCGCAATGCCAAAGTCCGTTACTTTGGCCTGTCCTTCGGGAGTGAGGATCACATTTTGCGGCTTGACATCGCAGTGGACAACGCCCAGGCGATGCGCCGCGCCCACACCGGCGCAAATCTGCGCGGCAATATTCACGGCGCGTGCCACGGGAAGGGGGCCTTCACCCCGGATGACGGATTTCAGGTCACGGCCCTCGACGTATTCCATGACGATGTATTGCCGGTCGCCGTCGCGGCCAAAGTCATACACGGTGACGATGTTGGGATGCGTGAGGTTGGCCGCCGACTGCGCCTCGCGCACAAAGCGCTTCTGAAAGGCGGGGGACTCGGCAAAACTTTCGCGCAGAATTTTGACGGCCACGCTGCGGTTGAGCATCGTGTCCTGCGCTTTGTAGACCAAAGCCATCCCGCCCGCCGCGATTTGCGCGAGCAGCTTGTAGCGATTGTTGAGCAGTTGGCTTTCCATCGGCATCAGAGTGATCCTGGTTCAAGCGTGCGCGTGAGGTATTCTACCGCAAAACGGAATGAATGACCAATCAACGGCTTATGCCTCCACGGTCCAATGTCCCGGCCAGGACGGGGAAGCGTAGGGTGGGGATATTATGCTTTCGACATCGGCGCACCCGTGCCGCCGCGCCTCAGCAGGATGATCTCGCCCATGATAGAGACGGCGATCTCTTCCGGCGTCTCGGCCTCGATGTCGAGTCCGATCGGCGCGCGGACGCGCGCGAGGGATTCATCTGAGACGCCTTTTTGGCGCAAGCCCTTGAGCGCCAGGGTCCATCTGCGGCGCGAGCCGATCACGCCGATGTAAGGCGTGGGTGTGTCGAGCAGGACCGGCAGCGCGTCCACGTCAAACAGGTAGCCGCGTGTCACGCAGGCGACGTAGGTCTGGTGGTCCACGTGAAGCCTGGCCAGCGCCTCCTGCATTGGCCCAACGACAAATTCGTCGGCGTCCGGGATAAATTCGCGCGTGCAGAGTTCGGCCCGGTCGTCCGTGACGACGACGCGATAGCCCATCCACTTGGCCAGGTGAGCCAGCGAGCGCCCCACGTGTCCCGCGCCGATGATGAGCAAGGTGGGCGGCGGTGTGATCGGCTCGATAAAGACATCCACTTCGCCGCCGCACACGCCCGCGTCACCGCGCGAGGGGTCCACGAGCGTGTGCGTGATGACACGCGGCGTGCCCTCGTGCGCCACTTGCTTTGCCTCCTCGATGGTGCGGTTCTCCAGCTCGCCGCCGCCCACCGTGCCGACGATGCGCCCGTCGGTAAAGACGAGCATTTTGCTCGTCTCGTGCCGGGGGACGCTGCCCCGTGCACGAATGACCGTGGCCAGCGCGGCGAGCTGCCCGCTGCGTTCTGCTTCCAATATGGCCTCGTATATGGATGGCATGTCTAGCTCCCTGTGTGGGTCAATTGTCTTATCCGAGTGCATCACTCGTCACGACTGCAACGCGCTGAGGATGGCGGGCAACAATTGTTTCTTGCGCGACACAATCCCCGGCATCTCGAACGTCCCATCGGCGCGGCGGGCATAAGGCAGCCCGTCCAGGAAGTGCGAGTCGCCGCACGTCAGCAGGCGGCTCGTCCCGCCCACGATGTCGGTCACCATCAGCGCGCAGAAGTGCAAGTGGCGATTCTTTTCCAGGCCGCACAACGCCGCGCGCAGCTCGTCCAGCCGCGACTCGATTTCGAGCATATCCGTTACTTCAACCTGCGCCACACCAAAGTGCAGCCCGGCCGCGTCGTACTCTTTATAGTCGCCGGAAACGACGGACTCGGTCGTCCGCGATTCCAGCCCCGCGCCCGCTTGCAGCAATTGCCAGCCGTAATCCAGCATCGCTTTGTAGGGATCGGCCTGGTCAGGGAAAGCCCACGTTGACAGTTGCACGGCCGCGACGCGGTCGCGGGCCGTCGTCGTCGGCGATTTGAGCACCAGCGTATCGGACAGCAATCCCGACAGCAGCGCCCCGGCGATGGAGCGTGGCACGGCCAGTCCCGAGCGCATGGCTCGCTCAGTGACGAGCGTGGACGAGCTGCCGACCGGGTCCACGTGGAACGCAATCGGCATGTGCGTGGGCGGATTCGCCAGGCGATGATGGTCGAGCACTTCCAAGAGTTCGGCCTCGTCCAGTCCGCTGATGGCCTGGCTTGTCTCGTTGTGGTCAATCAGAATGAGCTTCATGCGCGGCGGGCGCAGCAGGTCGGATTTGACGCACACGCCCACGTAAGCGCCGTCATCGTCCACTACCCAGAACGTGTCGTGCTCGTCGCGCAGGATGCGCGGCAGCGCGTCCTTGATACGCGCGTTCGCCTCAAAGCGCGGCGCGTCCCGGTCGGTGGCATCGCCGCACGGCGTCGCCAGCACCTTGCCAAAAGGAATCTCGCCCAGCGCAGCCGCCGACGCGCCGAGTTTATCGGCGGCTTGCAGCGAGAGAAAGCTGAATACGCTCGCGCCCGTCACCAGTCCCACCGGGCAGCGACTCTCATCCACGACGGGCGCCACGCACCCTGTTCGAGCGACGAGCGCCCACGCATCTTGAAGCGGTCGGTCGGGCGTGAGCGGTTCGATGACTCGCGCGACGTTGCTAAAGCGCGGCGAAGCATCTGCCAGCACCACGGGCGGCTCGACTTTAAAAGTGGAGAGTGCAAAGGCTGTTTGTGGATTGAGCTGACCGGCGCGGGCGGGCTGCACGTCGAGCTTGTCTCGCTCGCGCAGCAGCCAGGCGTAACCGATGGCCGAGACGACGGTGTCGGTGTCCGGGTTCTTGTGGCCGACGACCCAAATACACTCGGTATTGGACGATAGAGGTTTTTCCATGTGATGATGACCTCACTAACGATTGTCTCACTGGCGATGATTCTATCACTAAAGCCTTTTTCGCCAAGTGGCCCTGTCATGTCGCAAGCTGCGAAGAGTTTGCCGCACAGCGGCATGGCCCTCGTCGTGCGCCGTCAAACGAACAAGCCCCCTCTGTTCGATAGGGCTTGTTGGTCCGCGAGGCGCCCGGGACTAGTTGCTCACGATGTTCGAGAAAAAGTAGTACAATGGAATTGCAGGGGATTTTGTGCGATTCTGTCGAGGCAGGTCACCTCGCCCCCACGCTGGCAAATCTGTGGGTTGGGTGTATCATTAAGCCTGTTTCGGCTTGCTCAAGGCGGAGGAGAACTATGAGACGACGTCCACTCATCATTGGGATTGCTGTAGCGGCAGTGGTGTTGGTGATTGCCATTGCCTTGGTGGTTTGGTTTTTGCAGCCGGGGCCGACTATCTCTGTACAATCCGGCCCGCTGCCGGACGGCTCAGGAGCAGCGGTCACGGTAGTTGGATCCCATTTCCCGGCCAATCAGGATATTTATGTGGGATTGGCTGCACCGGGTGTTCCGCCAACGGCGGGCACTTCGTTTGTGACCGCCGTAACTGACCGGGGGGGCCGGTTCACGGTGACGTTCGCTTATCCCAGCGATCCGAACTGGACCCAGTTGCCCGAAGTCGTTGTTTATGCGGGCACCCCGCAGGGCGATGCCGTCGGAACGGTTCGCTTGTCGTTGAGCAGCATCGCGTGGCTGTTGACGCCTGCGGCAGTTAAGGCAACGTTGGTGCCGACTGTCACTGTGCCAGCGGCAACTGTCATAACCGTCACCGTTTCGTCGGTAACGCCAGGACCCGTTCCGACGATCACCTTGCAGCTAACTTCTGGTATTCCGGGCAGCACGATCATTGTCACGGGTCGTGGCTGGCGCGCCAACGAGTCGTTGATTCTGAGTTTGTTGGGCTTTGGTGCGCAGATTGATGCCACCGTGAATGCAAATGCACAGGGGAGTTTTGCGGCGACCCTCGTACTCCCAACCGACTGGGGAGGGCCGACAGCAACGATATTGGCCCGCAGTTCTGACGGTGCTTTGCAGGCTGCGGTAAATTATCGGGTTCTGCTACCGGTTCCCACCTACAGCCTCACTGTCACCAGCGTTGGCAACGGCACTATCACCAACATTGGCACGCCGTCGGTCATCAACTGCGGCGCGACCTGCTCCGCCAGCTTCAATCAGGGAACGCAGGTCAGGCTAAAGGCCGTGCCGGATACAGGTTATAACTTTG
>CAYGWJ010000380.1:0-13770 GCA_964353405.1 uncultured Anaerolineae bacterium | reverse complement strand
TGGGCCAGCGAGCATGTGCCGACTGAACCGGCCAAAGAATTGCGCTCACAATCCGCCTACCTGGACGAGCATGGCGCCTGCCTGCTGTGCGACTATTTGGCGCTGGAGCTGAGGGCAGGCGAGCGCATCGTATTGCAGAATGAGCATTTTGTCGCCCTGGCGCCGTTCTGGGCTGTGTGGCCGTTCGAGACGATGGTGCTGGCGCGTCGGCACATGGGCAGCTTGCCTGATTTGACTGACGCCGAACGTGATGCATTGGCCGACGTCGTCAAGCGGCTGACCACGCGCTTCGATAACCTGTTCGAGGTGTCGTTCCCGTACTCGATGGGCTGGCACCAGTCGCCCACCGATGGCGAAGCGCACCCCGAAGCACATTTGCACGCGCACTATTATCCGCCGCTTCTGCGCAGCGCTACCGTGCGCAAGTTCATGGTGGGCTATGAGATGCTGGGCCATCCCCAGCGCGATGTAACCGCCGAGACGGCCGCCGCGCGTCTGCGCGAGATGAGCGAGGTATTGAACCGCTGAACTGAAACCACAGGATTGACGCGCCGCCTGTTCGGGTGTAGACTTTTCGTAGGACAATAAAGATACTCTACAGGGAGGGCCGAATGGCAATGGAATTTATCTCGGCGCGTGATCTGCGAATCCAACCTGGCCAGGTGTGGCAACGGTTGAGCAAGTCGGGCGAGCTGATTGTCACCTGGAATGGCAAGCCAATTGCGGTGCTTTCCAGCGTGGACGAGGGAACTCTGGAACAAACGCTGGCCGCATTTCGGCGGGCGCGTGCACAGTTGGCCGTCTCTCGAATCCGCGCGAGGGCTCAAGCGAGCAGTGCTGGCAAGCTGACTCTCGACGACATTGATGCTGAGATTAGGGCGGCGCGTACTCACGCCCGCTGAATTCATGCAGCGGTGGCGGGCTAGTCACGCGGGGAATCGGTGATTCCACCTGGAGGTCTTGTGAATCGCAATGATATGCTTACCCAACATTTCTCGGCTGCCTTTGACGGCACGCCGGACCTGATCATCCGCGCACCGGGCCGCGTCAACCTGATCGGCGAGCACACTGACTATAACGACGGCTTTGTCCTGCCGATGGCGATTGATTACGATATCCGCGTCGCCGCGCGGGCCCGGCCCGATCGTACCGTGCGACTTTACTCGTGTGACCTGGACAAGCACGACACTTTCCATCTTGATCAAGTGCGCCGTGTAGGCGACAAGCCCACTTGGGCGGATTACGTGCGCGGCGTGGCCGATGCGCTTCAGCGCGAGGGCTACACTCTGCGCGGCATGGACGCGGCGATCACCGGCAACGTTCCTCGCGCGGCGGGCCTGTCGTCGTCGGCGGCATTGGAATTGGCCTCCATAACGGCCTTTCGCCTGCTGAGCCAGTTGAACCTCGACCCGGTGCGCGCGGCTTTGCTGGGGCAACGCGCGGAGAACGAGTTTGTCGGGATGCGCTGCGGCATTATGGATCAATTCATCTCGTCGCTGGGCCGGGCCGACCATGCGCTGTTGATTGACTGCCGCAGCCTGAGCTACGAAGCCGTGCCGCTGCCCGCCGGCGCGCGTATCGTCGTCACCGATAGCGCCATCCGGCGCGGATTGGTGGACAGCGCCTACAACGAGCGCCGCGCGCAGTGTGAGGAGGGCGCGCGGCAGATGGGCGTCAAGGCTTTGCGCGATGTGAGCGTGGAAATGTTTGAAGCGAACCGGGCCCGCTTGTCCGATGTGGTCGCTCGCCGTTGCCAGCACGTCGTCACCGAAGACCAGCGCACGCTCGATAGCGTCGAGTCGCTCAAGCGCGGTGACCTGGCGACCTTTGGCCGGCTGATGAACGAATCGCACTCTAGCATGCGCGACTGGTTCGAGATCACGACAAAAGACATTGACGCGCTGGTCGAGATTCAGCAGAACACGCCCGGCTGTTATGGCGCGCGTATGACGGGCGGCGGCTTTGGCGGCTGCACGGTGGCACTGGCGCGCGAAGAGGCGGTGCCTTTACTCGTGGAGGCGATACGGACTCGATATCCCGCTCGCACGGGCAAGACGCCGCAGGTGTATGTCTGCCGCGCCACAGACGGCGCCGGGTTGGCGTGATGATGTGTGCAAACGTATTTCCGTTATGAGACGGCACACCGTCCCACAAATTTGCTTGGCACAGGGGGTGTCGCTCCGACCATGACTATGCGCGAACTCCGTTACAAACGCCTTTTATCAAGGCAGTATATCCAGAATTAGTGACCCAAAAGTGATTGAAATATTACGCCAAGTATTGCTCCAGCGAATAGGCTGATAATGGAGCCGATTATGGCAAGAGCACGATTGTGGGAGACGTCCCTCTGCAAAGCGATTTTCGCATATTTCTCGCGAATTTCATCTGCAATCTCTCTAAAGGCATCCCACTCTGGCCGATACTCAGCAGCAAGCTTCGCTTCCTCGTAAGCCTTTTTGAAGTATTCCTCTCTTGTAACGCCTTTATGGGCAAAACCAAGACTCAAATAGGCATCTCGTTTAGCAGATTTTGCCCGTCCCATTGCACGAAGATAGCTTTGTTTGTCTCCAACCATATCAGCCGCGTCCGCTGCTTGTTCATGAAACCTGCTCGCTATCTCATATTCCTTCACTGCTTCTTTGAATCGTTCGCGTTTCTCGAGCGTCTCAGCAAGTGCCCGATGTTCCAGCCCTTGAAATGAGAACTCTAGTCCTTCCCAACGCCTTCTTTCCTTATCATCCTCGCCACTGGCTGATCCCCAGGGCATTTTCTCCAGAGCGAACTGCATATACTCAGAAGCCTTTCTCGTGGGAGATAGAACTAAATGCCGCTTTGGTTCGGGGTAGTGATAGAGAACAGCGGCTTCGTCCCCAGACACCATAGCGAGACAGTAGTGCTGCCAAGCGCGTGCTCTATCCCTAGAAACAGGATCAGTAGCATCCACTGTGCAATCGGCGAAAAGGCGCGCCGCCATCCGAAATTTCTCAATCGCTGATTGATAATCTGGGATACTGGCAACTCTCGCACCGGGATCGCGGCCGCGACGATGAAACTGGGCAGCCTGATCCAGGCATTCTTTGGCTTCTGCCATGCAAGCTTCAAAACGTGGCTGATCACTCATGTGATACCTCTAATACCATCGAATGGTGCTGGGTAAGCGCATAACAATTAAATCGGCTGCATTTTCACAGTCCATTCCCCTGTCAGAATTTGCACCCTTTTCCCCTGTGGAGCGGAATGGACTGTAACCGTTTTGGTGACAAAATACTTTGTGGCTCAGGTCATGCTCAACCTCTCGCTTCAACTGTGTCACGTGTTGTGTCGCGTAGACCCGATAAGAAGTGAGGACGCCTGTAGTATAGACCTGAATCCATCGCTTGTCAAAAACAGGATAACGCGGGATTTCGAAGCAGAAGGCCGCGCTGCTTTTCCGCCATATACGGCGTGCGGCGGCAAGTGATCCCCCGCATATAGCGGAAATTCGATGGGGTTGATGTGGGCACATGAGCCATCAACCCCAAGTTGGCGGGGTTGAAGGCGTGACTATTGGACTTGCGCCAAGTACTGCTTCGATATCCCAACGCCGCCGCAAAACGAAACGGGCCGTAGGTGCTTACCTATGGCCCGGCTCAAAGTCGCCGTCCTGTGGCATCATTTCTTTGTTTGTTGGCGCTGGCTGGCTTTTGCATAGGCTTGCGCTACTTCATCAAGGTCAATAGTGCGCTCCAATGTTATCCAACGTATGTAATTGGCTTTACTATTTGACCGAGCCCTCTGGTGTGGATGCGTTCAGCATCCAGTGGTACGCGCAGGTGCGCGGGCACGAGCTGGTCACACGGCGCGACTTTTCGGCCTATTCCACCAGCAGTCACATCTCCCACGTCGCATCGCCAAAGAAATCGCCGTGGTCTTGCGCGAGAAACGCTTCGATGGCCGCGCGCTTGTCGCCCAATCGAAAATGCGGGCCGTGACCAGGGTAACACACCGTGTCATCCGGCCATGCCAGGATGATGTCGCGCAATGTGCGCAGCGTCGTCTGGAAATCTTCCGCCGACCACGTCTGGCCGGGGCCGCCTTCAAAGATCGTGTCGCCCACGACGATGCGATGGTCGCCCTCAACGGCAAAGCAAATAATGTCGCCGATATGGCCGGGCGTGTGGCACACCTTGAGGCTGTGCTCGCCCACTTGCACCACGTCGCCGTGATCGAGCCAGCGGTCGGCGCTCAGGGCCACGTTCGACAAGTGTGGGCCGGGATGAGCCATCACGGGGACGTCGAGCCTTGCTCTCATCTCGTCCAGCGCGCCGACGTGATCGGGGTGCGTGTGCGTGATGAGAATGGCGGTGGGCAGAGTATCGGCCAGCATTTCTTGCAGTACGTCGGGGTCAGCGCCGGGGTCAATCAGCACACTTTTGCCCGTGATTGGGCAGACCAGGGCATAGCTGTTCATTGGCCATGGGCCGACGGAGCGAGCCCGCAGTTCCATTGGCATGGTGGACATGGTCTGTTATCCTCAGAATCCGGCTACGGCGGGAATGATCTCGCGGCCAAAGGTTTCGATCGGTTTGATCTCGGCAACGTTGGGCATGTTGAAAATTACGTGCTGGATGCCGAGGCCCGCCAATGCCTTGCATGTCTCGATCACTTGACTCGCCGACATCTTGTCGGGAGCAAGATGAGCCGTGTCCAATGCCGTGCGCTCGATCGAGTCGTAAGGGCGGCCCAGTTCTTCGCAATAGCGTTTCAAGATAGCGAGCTTGCCGCGCAGCACGTCCGTGCCGGCGCGACCGAACAGGTTGCAGGCATCGGCATATTTGGCCACAAGCTTGAGCGTTTTCTTTTCGCCCATGCCGCCGATGAGGATAGGCGGATGCGGCTGGCAGAGTGGCTGTGGGCTGCTGAGCGTCTCGGCCAGTTGATAATGCTTGCCCTGGTAGGGCGCAACCTTGCCCGACCACATTTGCCTGACGATTTGCAGCGCCTCCTCCAACCGCTCAAAGCGCTCTTTGAGAGGCGGGAACGGCGCGCCCAGCCCGAGCGCATCACGCTCGAACCACGCCGCGCCGATGCCTAGGTAAGCTCGCCCGCCCGAAAGCACGTCGAGTGTTGTGACGGTCTTGGCCAGGATGCCCGGATGGCGGTAAACGACGCCCGTGACCATCGTTCCCAACTGCACTCGCCGGGTCTGGCCCGCCAGGTAGCCGAGCGTGGTGTAGGCTTCGAGCATAGGCTCTTCCGGCTGGCCCACACCCTGGATTTGGAAAAAGTGATCCATCACCCACAGGCTGGCAAAACCAGCGTCATCTGCCGTGCTGGCGATATCGGCCAGCCGCGTGCGAATCTCGGCCGCGCCGCCCGGCCACGTAAAGCTTGGGACTTGCAACCCGATATGCATAAGATGATCCTCCTTTTCACTAAAGCTGACTACCAGTATATCACACCTGACTGGGCGGACAACCGGCGTCTTTTATTGCCAGTTGACAATGAAAGAGAAATCGCTACAATAATAGTGTCTTCGCTTTTTGAGGGCTTCTTCCGAGTGGAGGAAGCGTCACCAGTCGTTTTCCAGCCAACCTTTTAGGAGGTAAAAATGCCTGCGTTCGAGTATCAGTTGTTGCTCAAGCACGTTCTCACTCATGGGGTGGCGTGGGCGCCCGATCAAGAGATCATCTATCGAGATCAGGTGCGCTATACCTACAGCGCCATGTATCAGCGCGTGCTGCGCCTGGGGGGAGCCCTGCAAGCTTTAGGAGTCAAGCCGGGCACCCGGGTCGGCGTCATCGAGTGGGACAGCCACCGATACCTGGAGATGTACTTTGGCATCCCCGGCATCGGCGCTGTCTTGCACACCATCAACCCTCGCTTGGCTCCCGAAGACCTGGTCTACACTGTAGCGCATGCGGAAGACGAGGTCCTTGTATTCCATGAGGACTTTGCTCCCCTGGTGGAACGCATCCGGGCCCGGGTGACGACCATCCGCAAATACATTCTGCTCACGGACAAGCCGGAAAAGCCGGACATCAAATGGGTAGACGCCGAGTATGAGGAACTCTTGGCCGGCGCGATGCCGCTGGCCGAGCTGCCCGACCTGGACGAGAACACGCTGGCGACGCAGTCTTATACGACGGGCACCACCGGTCAGCCCAAGGGCGTCTATTTTACGCAGCGCCAATTGACGCTGCATACTTTCGCCGGCGGCCTGGCGCTGACGGGCAGCGGCAACAGCGGCGGCGTGGACAAGCACGATGTCTACATGCCTCTCACGCCCATGTTCCACGTGCATGCCTGGGGCGTGCCCTACCTGATGACCCTGTTGGGCGTCAAGCAAGTCTACCCGGGCAAGTACGAGCCAGAGATGCTCATGAAACTCCTGGTGGGGGAGAAGGTCACGTTCAGCCATTGCGTGCCCACCATCCTCCAGATGATCGTCACTGCGCCGGTGGCTCAGAAGGTGGACCTGAGCAAATGGAAGGTCATCATCGGCGGGGCGCGCCTGACCAGGGGGCTGGCCCAGGCGGCGACCAAGCTGGGCATTACGGTCTGGGCCGGCTATGGCATGTCCGAGACCTGTCCTATCCTGACGCTGGCTCATCTCAAGCCCTTTATGGAGTCTTGGGACACGGACAAACAACTGGATGTGGCGATTTCGACCGGGTTCCCCATCCCCTTGGTGGACCTGCGCGTGGTGGACGCCGCCGGCAAGGATGTGGCTCGGGACGGCAAGGAGAGCGGCGAGATTATCGTGCGCACCCCCTGGCTGACCGGGGGTTACTACAAGGACCCGGAAAAGGGCGAGGAACTCTGGGCCGGCGGTTGGCTGCACACGGGCGACGTGGCCAACGTGAACGAGTACGGCTATGTGCAGATCGTGGACCGGCTCAAGGACGTGATCAAGAGCGGCGGCGAATGGATCGTCTCGCTGGAGCTGGAGAATCTCCTCAGCCTGCACGAGGGCGTGCTAGAGGCTGCCGTGATCGGCATCCACGATGAGAAATGGGGCGAGCGCCCACAGGCCATCGTGGTGCCGCGCGCCGAGTTCAAGGACAAGCTGACGGCTGAGGCGCTCAAGGATCACCTGAACAAGTATGTGGCGGAGGGCGTCATCACCAATTGGTCGGTGCCCGAAAGCTATGTCTTTGTGGACGAAATCCCCAAGACCAGCGTCGGCAAGATTGACAAGAAGGTGCTGCGCAGCCGCAACGCGTAGCTAGTCGTCAAGACTATCGGGTTGCTTCGAGGGTGTGAGGGCGCAGAGAAGCACGAGAGCTTTTCTGCGCCTTGGCGTCGTTCTCATTACTTGAGCAGGTCTTGCAGGGCGGCTTTTACCTTGGGGAACTGGAACTGGAAGCCCAGCTCGAGCAATCGCTTGGGCACCTGGCGTTGACCGTCGAGCACGAGCGTGGCCTTGTCGCCAAGCAAGAGTTTCATCGCAAATGCGGGCGTCGGCATGAACGAGGGCCGGCCCATCACGCGACCGATCACGCGGGCCAGCTCGCCATTGCGCAGCGGCTCGGGCGCGCACAGGTTGAACGCGCCGCGCGCGTCCGAATGGTCGAGCAGGAATCGAATGGCGCGCACCTCGTCGGCGATGTGAATCCACGAGAACCATTGCTTGCCGCTGCCCAGCGGCCCGCCCACGAACAGCTTGAATGGCAGGAGCATGAACGGCAGCGCGCCGCCCTGCGCGCTCATCACCACACCGCCCGTGCGGATGACGACCCGGCGCACGCCCGGCGCTTCGACGGAGGTGGTGGTGGCTTCCCAGTCGAGGCAAATTTTGGCGAGCGCGTCGTTGCCCGCGGGTGTGTCTTCGGTGACCTCTTGGTCGCCGGGCAGGCCGTAATAGCCTACAGCGGAGGACTGGACGAGCACATGCGGCTTGACCCTGGCCTGCTCGATGGCCTGCACTACGGCCCGGCCCGCGTTGACGCGGCTGGTGCGGATGAGCTGCAGGCGCTCGCGTGTCCACGGTTTGGTGATCAAGGCCAGCATGTTTTCGCCGCCGATACTTTCGCCCGCCAGGTTGACGATGGCCTCAGCGCCATCGGCCAGTTCGCCCCAGCCGCTGGCAGTCCGGCCGTCCCACCCGACGGCGCGCACGCCCTGGGGCAGGCCCGTCGCCTTTTCCGGCGCACGGCTCAAAATGATGACCTCGTGACCCTCGGCGGCGAGGCTGGCGGCCAATGCCCGGCCGATAAGCCCTGTTCCGCCTGTGATGATGACTCGCATCGTGTCCTCCTATTTAGCACCTTCTACTTGTACGACGCGGCTTGCAACGTGAACAGCCGAGCATAGGTCCCACCGTGCGCGAGCAATTCCTGGTGCGTACCCTGCTCGCTGATGTGACCTTGCTCGATGACAAAAATCCGGTCGGCCATGCGGACGGTGGAAAAGCGATGGCTGATGAGCACCGCCATCTTGTCCGAGGTCAGCTCGCGGAATTGTTGAAAGACGCGCAGCTCATTTTCCGCGTCGAGCGCGGCGGTCGGCTCGTCGAGCACGAGCACCTGACAATCGCGCATGAACGCGCGGCCCAGCGCGATCTTTTGCCACTCGCCGCCGGAGAGGTCGCGGCCTTTGGAGAACCAGCGCCCCAGCGTCGTCTCGTAGCCCTGGGGCAAGCCGGTGATGACGGGATGTGCGCCGCTTTTTTCCGCCGAGCGGATGATGCGCGGGCGATCCTCGACCGCTTCGATTTGCCCAAAGCCCACATTCTCCGCCGCCGTCAGGTGATAGTGGACAAAGTCCTGAAAGATGACGCCGATCTGCTGGCGCAGCTCGGACAAGTCGTAATCGCGCAGATCAATGCCGTCGAGCAAAATCTGCCCTTCGGTCGGGTCATACAGGCGCGTGAGCAATTTGATGAGCGTCGTCTTGCCCGCGCCGTTCGGGCCGACGAGCGCAACTTTTTCACAGGGATGGATGCACAGGTTCACGTCGCGCAGCGCATACTCGTCGTGGCCTCCGTACTTGAACGAGACATGGCGGAACTCGATGCCGTAACGAATCTCCTTCGGCAAGGGACGCGGGCTGGACGCGATCACCATCTGCGGCTTGAGTTCGAGGAAGGCGAACAGGTTGCTCATAAACAGCCCGTTCTCGTACAGGTCACTCAGGCCGTAAAAGATGGACTCGAACAGGTTCTGGCTGGCGCGAAAGATGCCCAGGTACATGGTCATATCGCCGAGCGTGATCGTCCCGCCTACCGCGCGCCAGACGATCCACGCATACGAGCCGTAATACGTCAAGGTGGCGAGCATTCCCCAACTGAGCGAAGCCAAGCTGCGTTTTTGCGCGATGGCTTGATCTTCACTGACGAATTTCCAGAACAGGTTAGCATAGCGGCCCAGGAGAGGCTCACCTAATCCAAAGAGCTTGATCTCCTTGACCGAGTTGTAATCGGTGAGCAGATGCTCGAGATAGGACAGCATTCGAGCTTCCGGCGCTCGCCAGCTCAATACACGAAAGTTTAGCTCGGCCAGCCGGCTCTGCGCGATGAACGCCGGAATCGTCGCCACGAACAGGATGAGCGCCAGCAACGGGCTGAATCGGAGCAGCAGCGCGGCAAACGAAAGCAAGGTGACGGCATTTTGAATCAGATAGAAACCGCCATTGACGATTTGCAGGCTGCGATAGTCGGCCTCGCGCCGAGCGTTCTCAAGTTTGTCATAGTACTCTGCGTTTTCAAAATGCGTCAAGTCCAGTTCGAGGGCCTTGCGAATGATGCGTGTGTTGATGCTCAGGTTGATCTGCGCGTGCAGGACGTGCTCGGCCAACGTGCGCGCCTGACCGTTGGCGGCCTGCCCGACCAGCATGACGAACTCGGCCGCCAGGTAGGGCAAAACGGCGCGCAAACCCGCCTCTGCTCCGATGTGTCCGTTGATGCCCTTGACGACCGCGTCAACGATGAGCTTGCCCACCCAGGCCTGCCCTACCGGCAGGAACGCGCCAACGAGTGTACAGCCCAACATCGCCAACGCCGAAGGTGGGTGCGCTTGCCAGACGAGCAGAAACGCACGCCGGACATTAATCGCCGCGTCCTTGATTTTGACGCGGCGCTCGGCGATCCAGGTATTGAATTGTGACCAACGTTCAGTCATAGCACCTCAAACGGGCACACTCTCTAGCATCAGCGGAACACCCTCGGTCGTGATGGCGCGATACAAAGGAAGCAGAGTATATTTGGCCCTGGCCCAACGCGACTGGGCAAATACCCGCGCGGAAATCACCACGTTGTACTTGAGCGAAACATCTGATGCGACTCGCCACAGCTCGTCGCGCAGGTCTTGGTCCTCGGCGTCAACCAGCACCAATAAATCAATATCCGATTCCGCATCGTCGTCTCCACGGGCTTTGGAACCGAACAAGGTGACAGCCGTCAGGCGGGCTGGAAAGCTCGCGTGTATCCGAGCCATATACTCTGCAATAGCTGCCTGGTCGTTGAGTGTCAAGCGAGCTAGCGCCTCACGCGCGCCATCCATATAAACCAAAACCGTGTCACGATTGAGTTGTTGTGCCATCACGATCTATAGAATAGCACAATCGGCGCAATTAAACAACAATTGTTGATGGCTGCCCGCTGCGGTCCAGAGTCCACCGTCCATGGTCATTTCTGAATCAGCAGCTTGTCCACCGCCGCCGCGAGTTCAGACAGCGTGTTGACCTGCAAAATCACACTGCACAGCGGCGCGTATTGGAGCATGTCGCTGTCGCCTGTGCCCCACAGCATGGGCGCTTCAGGGTTGAGCCAGATCGCGCGATTGCTCCGGCGAGCCAGCTTGCGAAAGACATCCAGTTTCGGATCGTTATAATTGTTGCGCCCATCGCCCACGACGATAAAGGTCGTGTGGCTGTCAAGCGTGTCCAGATAATCGTGCGCCAGCATGTCCAGGCTGTAACCGAGATCGGTGTTGTAATAGCCCGAAGGCATCCGCTCCAACACCTGCGCCACCGCCTTGTTCGCATCCCTATCTGCGAGGTCAGGTGTGATGTACTCCAAATGGTCTATGAAAGCAAACGCGTGCGTTTTGCTGATCTGGTCTTGCAGCGCGTGAATCAGGCTCAACATCAACTCGGAGCAGTAGCGCATCGAAGTGCTGACGTCGCAGATGACGACGAGCCTGGGCTTGAGCTTACGGTCGCGGTGACGGATCTCGATGGGGACGCTACCGTGCTTGAGGTTGGCGCGGATGGTGGCCTTGGCGTCCAACTGGCCCGTCTTGGCCCGTTTTTGCCGCAGCGCCACGCGCGTCCGCAGCGCGGCAGCCAGTCGCCGCACCTCCTTGCGCAGTTGGTCCATGTCCGCGTCCGAGAGCGCATTGAAAGGCCGGTGCATCAGCCCTTCGATGCCGTCGTCGGGCGGGCGGTCGGCCATATTCTCGGCGATGCGCTGACCGGCGTATTGCCGGATTTGTTCCTGCATGGCTTGCTGGTTGGATTGCAGCAATCGGCGCAATTGCTCTAGCCGCTGCTTGCTCATGCCCATCTGCGCTAACAGCTCCGACAGCTCCTGCAGCGCGTCTTGGACTTGACGGAAGCGCAAGGCCTGCTCGATCCGGCGGGCCATCCACTCCCGATAGCGCAGGTCGCCGGCATTTTGCAGGCCCACCATCTGGCCGAACTGTTCCAGTTCTTTTTGGCTGAGCTTTGCTCCGCGCAAGAGTTTTTCCAACATCTGGCGCAGGTGCTCGCTGAACTGCCGGAGCGCCTGCGCGATCATCTGCGCCTCCTCCGGCGTCAGGTCTTGCGTCAGGTCCATCAGCGGCGGAGTCTGAGCCGTGTCAAAGAACAGCGGGAAGAGCTCTTCAAAGGTCGGAATGTCTTCTGCGTCCTTGACGAGCGTTGCTCGCAGGCTGAGCCGGAACGTGTCTCGTTCCTGGATGCCGAGCTTGTCCACGGCATTGAACGCGTCGGCGCTTTCTGCCAGGCTGACGCGCACGCCGCCCGCGCGCAGAGCCGATATGAACTTGACGATTCTTTCTTCCATACGTCACCCCGATAAATCACATCAGGCGCCGGCCCCTAATTTCGTCGGCGATGCTGGTACGGACTCGGGTCGTCATCCAGGCGGCCTGGTTTTTCAGTGGGCGGTGGTGTTTGCTGTTTGACCCGTTGCAGGTCCGATTCGTGCTTGAGCAGCACACTCATCGTCGTATCGAGTGTTTGAGGGTTGAGGTTCTGCGCATTGAGCGTGACGAGCGCTTTGGCCCAGTCGAGCGTCTCGCTGATGCTGGGCGATTTGCGCAAGTCCATCTTGCGCAGCCGCTGCACCAACTCGACGGCCTGCCGCGCCAGCTTGGGCGCCAGCTCCGGTACCTTGAGTCGCACGACGGCGAGTTCCTGCTCGACGGACGGATAGTCAATAAAGAGATACAGGCAGCGCCGCTTGAGCGCCTCGCTCAACTCGCGCGTGTTGTTGCTGGTGAGCAGCACGAGCGGGCGATGGACTGCCGCGAGCGTCCCCAGTTCCGGCACGCTCACCTGAAAGTCGCTGAGCACTTCGAGCAGGAACGCTTCAAACTCGGCGTCGGCTCGGTCAATCTCGTCAATCAACAAGACGGTGGGCTGTTCGCTCAGAATCGCCTTGAGCAAAGGCCGCTGAAGTAAAAAGCGCATCGAGAAAAACACGTCCTCTTCGGCGGCGAGTTTATCGGCGGCAGCGGCCAGGCTGGTGGCGCCCGAAAGCGTCTCTTGAAGTTTGTCGCGCAAGAGCTGCGTGTAGAGCAACTGCTTGGCATACTCCCACTCGTAGAGCGCTTTGGTCTCGTCCAGCCCTTCATAACACTGCAGGCGGATCAATTCACGGCCCGTGGCTCCGGCCACGGCTTTGGCGAGCTCGGTCTTGCCCACACCCGCCGGCCCTTCGGTGGGCAGCGGCTTGCCAAGCTGCTGGCTCAAAAACATGATCGTCGCGATTTCGTCGCTGGCGATGTACTGCTGGTCGCCGAGGCAATCCTTGAACTCTTGCGGCGAGCTGAACGTGCGAGTCGTATCCATTCTTTCCTCTTTTCGTCTACCAGAAACACAAAGCTCCATGAAGAAATCTAGCCTCCCTTCATGTTCCCGGTAGAGTCGTCTATCCATGCGTGAAAGAGTGAACGTCCCGATGTGGGTTCCTTGGCTGATGGAGGGACAACTCGCATTATGCCACAAAACGCATTTTGGTGCTTGGGCGGTGCGTCCAATTCTGTAGGGACGACGCGCCGGGTCCAGTGGGTTTCAGCACTCGCCACAGTTCCCCTAACGTGAAAAGAGGGTCGGCGGCATTTTGTGGCTCTCCTCAGATTAGTGGGAGAGACGGCGCGCCCAACCCGCCGTGTTCCACCAGAACTTGAAGTCGAAAGTGCTCAAAGACATGATACCCGCAAGCGCGGCGGATGATGGCCCGGATGGCGCGGTTGAGTCCTTCGACCACACCACTGGTGACGCGCTCATCGAAGTAGTTGAGGAACTCGTTCCACCAGTTGTGCAAGGTCTGGACAAACTTGTGCAACTGGGGAATGCTGGCTGCTTCGGCCCGCCATGCCCAAGCCCGCAGAAACCGTTCGGCGCACGCGCGGTCATGGAGCTTCTCGCACAAGGTGTGGAACTCTTCCTTGAGCAAGTAGGCGGTGCGCAGTTCAGCCGAGGCGGACAGAGCGGCTTGCAGTTTGGCTTCTTCGTCCGGCGTCAAGTCGGCACGGTTCTTGATCAGAATCCAGTACGTGCCTTTCAAGGTCTCACGGGTGGCGGGATCGGCTTTGGCTTGGAGGGCGCGGCGGATTTGGGCAA
>CAYGWJ010000379.1:0-10528 GCA_964353405.1 uncultured Anaerolineae bacterium | reverse complement strand
TCTCGCTGGACGATTACATTATCACGCTGTTCACGGCCGGCCCCGGCTCGACCACGCTGCCACTGCGCGTGTTTTCCATGCTGCGCCGGGCGGTGACGCCCAAGGTCAACGCGCTTTCGTCGCTCTGGATTGTGGTGATCTTTGTTGCGCTGCTGCTGTCGCAAAAGCTCCAGCCGCGTAGAAGGTAGCCGCTGACCCCTGGAAGGAGGTGCTTTGAATTTAACCCCATCCGCCGTCTCTAAGAGCTTGTCTGAAAAGCCCGTAGCATAGGGCCTTGTGCCCGTCGTTATTACGCCCACGAGGGGCTAAACTACACCTCTCCGACAGACTGCTAGTGAAAACTCGAAATCCGATATCCAAGGAGGAGATGAGATGAAAAAGCCGATCAATGTTTACTTGTTTGCCGTGACGCTGCTGACAGTAGCCAGCGTTCTGCTGTCCGCTTGTGCCGCCCCGGCCACACCAGCGCCGACGCCCACGTCCGCGCCGCCCACCGTTGCGCCGCCGACCGCTGCTCCACCGACGGCCGCGCCCACCCAGCCGCCCGCTCCCGCCAGCACGGCTGTGCCGCCGACGGCCGCGCCCACTGCGACTGCAACGCCCAAGCCGACGGCTGCGCCGCCGGTTGTGACATCGAAAGAGATCAACCTGTATGCCTGGTCGGAATACGTTCCGCAAGAATTACTCGACGCCTTTGCCAAAGAATACAAGATCAAGGTCAATTACGACACGTATGCGTCGAACGAAGAATTGCTCGCCAAACTCCAGGCCGGCAAAACCAACTATGACGTGATCCTCCCCAGCGACTATACCGTCAGCATCCTGATCGGGCAAAAGATGCTAGAGCCAATTGACCTTGACCACATGCCCAACTTGGCCAATGTGGACGACCAGTTCAAGAACCCATATTACGATCCGGGCAACCAGTATACCGTGCCGTATCAGTGGGGCAGTGTCGCCATTGCGGTGAACACGACCAAAGTGACCAAGCCCATCACCAAGTACGCCGACCTGTGGGATCCGACGTTCAAGGGCAAGCTGGTCGTGCTTGACGACGAGCGAGAAATCATCGGGATGGCGCTGCTGGTGTTGGGCTACGACAAGAACTCGACCGACCCGGCTCAACTGGACGCGGCCAAGAAGAAACTCATCGAGCTCAAGCCCAACATCAAGCTCTATGACAGCGACAGCCCCAAGACCGCGCTGCTTTCCGGGGAGGCTGTTGCGGGCGTTGTGTGGAACGGTGAAGCGTCGCTGGCCCACCAGGAATACGCCAAGATCACCTACGTCCTGCCGGAAGAAGGCATGGGCGTGTGGATTGACAACCTGGCGGTTCCCAAGGGTGCGCCGCACAAAGACGCGGCGATCGCATTCCTCAATTTCGTCCTGCGCCCGGATATGAGTATCCTGATCACCAAGGCTTTCCCGTACTCGAGCGTCAACAAGGCTGCGCTTGAGCTGCTCAAGACGCAGGACCCAGACACATACAAACAGTACATGGACTTTTCCGCCACCAACCCGCCCGCCGACGCGGTCAAGAAAGGCCACGTCATCAAGGACGTGGGCGATGCGACCACGTTGTGGGACAAGGTTTGGACGGAAGTGAAAGGGAGCCAATAAGCACTATGCGCTGCGTGCTGCGTGATGGGTGGAATGTCCCTCGTCACGCTGCATGCAATACGCCACACAGGAGATGCCGCTATGCAAGTCCTACTCATCGGCGTGGGCGGTGTGGGCGAAGCCATTGCCGTTACCGCCAAGCCCCGGCCCTGGATGCAGCAGATGGTTCTGGCTGACTATAACTTGACGCGGGCCAAAGAGGTGCAAAAGAAACTGGGCCGGCGCAAGCGCTTCCCGGTCGAGCAGGTGGATGCCCGCGACAAGAAGCAGATCGTCGAGCTGGCAAGAAAATACGGCGTGGACCTGATCATGAACGCCGTGGACCCGGTGTTCAACGAAAAGATCTTTGACGCCGCTTACCAGGCGGGCTGCCATTACATGGACATGGCGATGACGCTCTCGCACCCGCACCCGGCCGATCCATATCACCAGTGCGGCGTCAAGCTGGGCGACTATCAGTTCGAACGCGCGGCCAAGTGGGAAAAGAAAGGCTTGCTGGCTCTGCTGGGCATGGGCGTCGAGCCGGGCATGGCGGACGTGTTCGCCTGCTACGCGGACAAGCACCTGTTCGACGAGATCGAAGAGATCGGCATCCGCGATGGCGCTAACCTGCAAGTGCGCGGCTACGAGTTTGCGCCCAACTTTTCGATCTGGACCACGATCGAAGAATGTCTCAACCCGCCCGTCATCTGGGAAAAAGACAAGGGCTGGTTCACCACCACGCCCTTCTCCGAGCCGGAGGTCTTTTCGTTTCCCGAAGGAATCGGGCCGGTCGAGTGCGTGAATGTCGAGCACGAAGAGGTCTTGCTCGTCCCGCGCTGGGTCAACTGCAAGCGAGTGACGTTCAAATACGGCCTGGGCGATCAGTTCATCGGCGTGCTCAAGACGATCAAGATGCTGGGCCTGGATAACAAGGACCCCATCAACGTCAAAGGCGTCCAGGTCGCGCCGCGCGATGTGGTGGCGGCTTGCCTGCCCGATCCGGCCCACCTGGGTGACAGCATGTTCGGCAAGACGTGCGCCGGGACGTGGGTCAAGGGAACGAAGGATGGCAAGCCGCGCCAGGTGTATATCTACCAGGTAGCCGACAACGAAACGTCCATGAAGAAATACGGCGTGCAGGCGGTGGCCTGGCAGACCGGCGTCAACCCGGTGATTGCCATGGAACTGCTGGAAACCGGCGCGTGGCAGGGCAAAGGCGTATTGGGGCCGGAAGCCTTTGACCCCGATCCGTTCATGGACAAGATGGCCGAATACGACTTTCCATACGGCATCAAAGAAATCTAGTTTTTCCACGCAGGACAGGACAGGACACTCGTAATCTTGGTGTAGCTGTGCGTCCTGCGTGGACGAAAGAGAGGAATATTTATGCTGCACGGTTTTGCAGGCAAGATTCTTGACGTCAACTTGACGACGGGGCAGATTTCCATCGAGCAACCGCCAAAAGAGTTTTACCGAATGTATTGGGGCGGCAGCGCGATGGGCGTGTATTACCTGCTCAAGAACACGCCGCCCGGCGCTGATCCGTTGGGGCCGGAGAACACGCTCTCGTTCATGCTCTCGGCGACGACGGGTGTGCCGATCAGCGGACAGAGCCGCGCCACGGCCACGGCCAAAAGCCCGCTGTCCGGTTTGATCGGCGATAGCCAGGCGGGAGGCTTTTGGCCGGCTGAATTGAAATTCGCCGGGTTTGATGGCATCGTCATCACTGGCAAGTCGCCCCGACCCGTCTACCTGTGGATTCACGGCGGCGATGCGGGGAACCCGCCCATGGCGGAATTGCGCGATGCTTCGCATTTGTGGGGCAAAATAACAGGTGAAACAGAACGCACTGTCAAGCAGGAACTGAACGACGACAAAATTCAGGTGGCACAAATTGGGCCAGGCGGCGAACAGAGGGTTCGCTTCGCCTCCATCATGAACATGTCCAATCGCGCGCACGGGCGCACCGGCATGGGCGCGGTGATGGGCAGCAAGAACCTCAAGGCCATCGCGGTGCGCGGCCACGGCAAGGTGAGCGTGGCCGACCGGGAAGCCGTCACGCGTCTGGCCCGGCTGGCTTCGACTCGCCTGCCCGACTATCCGGATATGAAGGGCTTGCAGGATTACGGCACCGCCAGCGTGTTAGGCTATCAGAATTCGGTGGGCGGCCTGCCCACGCGCAACTATGCCAGCGGCGTTTTTGAGCAGGCCGACAATCTATCCGGCGAAAAGATGGCCGACACCATCCTCAAGGAAAACGACACGTGCTATGCCTGTGCCGTGCGCTGCAAGCGCGTGGTGGAGACCGAGTACAACGGCGTCAAGGTCGAGCCGTTCTATGGCGGCCCGGAATACGAGACATTGGGAACGTTCGGCTCGTATTGCGGCATCGGCGACCTGTCTGCCGTCGCATTGGCGAACCAGACTTGCAACCAGTACGGCGTGGACACGATTACGTGTGGCGCGACGATTGCCTTTGCGATGGATTGCTTCGAGCAAGGCCTCCTCACGCTGCAAGATACGGGCGGCATCGAGTTGCGCTTTGGCAATGCCGATGCCATGCTGGCGGTGCTCGACAAGATCGTGCGGCGCGAGGGTTTGGGCGACCTGCTGGCGAACGGCTCCGCGTATGCCGCTCAACAGCTCGGGCGCGGGGCAGAGGACCTGGTCGTGGCCGTCAAGAATCAGGAACTGCCCGCGCACATGCCGCAAGTCAAACGCAGCCTGGCGCTGGTATACGCCGTCAACCCGTTCGGCGCGGATCACCAATCGTCTGAGCACGACCCTGGCTACACGCCGGAATCCGCCCCGGTCAGCCTGGAACGGATGGCGCAGATTGGTCTGACGGCTCCGCAGCCGGATCGAGTGCTCAATCGCGAAAAGGCCAAGCTCGCGCTGTATACCCAATGGAACTATTCGTTCATGGACACCGCCGACCTGTGCCAGTTTGTCTACGGTCCCTCGTGGCAACTCCTGGGGCCGAACGAGATGGCCGAGTTGATGCACGCCGTGACCGGCTGGGAGATGACGGTGAACGACATGCAGCGCATCGGCGAGCGGCGGCTGAACTTGATGCGCGCCTTTAACGTCCGCGAAGGCGCTGGGCGCGAGCGCGACACGCTGCCCAAACGCCTATTCGACCAGCCGCTCAAAGGTGGCCCGTCGGATGGCGTGTTCATCACGCGCCAAGAGCTGGAGGCCGCGCTGAATGACTATTATGAACTGGCAGGTTGGGACCCAGCCACAGGCAGGCCTGCCCGGGCCAAACTGGAAGAGCTAGGATTGGGTTGGGTGGTATGACGCTTGCCTGCACTTGATCAGCCCCTACCGTCACTCGGACACTCGTTCCTTTGCCCGGCTCGCTCGTGATTTGCAGGTCCGCGCCAATCTTTTGCACGCGCTCCTTCATCCCCGGCAAACCCAGGCCGCCTCTGGCCCGAATCTGCACCGGATCAAATCCCACGCCGTCATCGCGCACTTCCAGGCGGGCGCCTCGTGTTGGAACTGCACGCGAACCCACACGTGCAGGGCACGGGCATGCTTGAGGACATTGTTGAGAGCTTCGCGGGCAATCTGGAACAATTCCTCCTGAGTGGCAAGCGGCACCCGGTCAGCCTCTTGTGCGCCTTCTACCTGCAATTCAGTCAACATGCCTCCACGCCCTTCGACGGCTTCCAGCCGCGCCTGCAAGGCGGCGATCAGTCCGCTCTTTTCCAGCGCGGGTGGGCGCAGCTCAAAAATGAGCAGACGCATCTCGCGCAGCGCTTCTTGCGCCGTGTCACGCAATTCGCGCAGGTGATCGGTCGCCTCAGCGTGCTGACCGGCCGTCAGCAATCGAGCGGCGGCTTCGGCATAGAGCGTCACACTGTAAAGCGATTGGGTCACCGAATCATGCAGCTCGCGCGCCAGCCGGTTGCGCTCAGCCAGCGCGGCAGCCTGCTCAGCTTGCTCATACAAGTGCGCGTTTTCCATCGCCACGCCCACTTGTTGCCCCATCGTTTTCAACAGCGCAATTTGCTCTGGCGTAAATGAGCGCAGCCGACTCGTACTGAGATTCAGCGCGCCTAGGAATCGTCCTTTGGCCGTCAAAGGGATAGAGATGACTTGTTGCACTCCTTCTCTGGCCAACATCTGCTTCAGAGAGTTGTGGGTGGGCAAATCCACCAGTGACCAGATCATCGGCTCGCCGTGCCGACCGGCGACACCGGCAGCGCTTTCACGCAATGGCAGCCCGTCGCCAAAATGCGCAAACTCGTCCGAAAATCCACAGGTGGCTATCACGCGCAAATGGGCATTCTCGGCGGAATCTCCTTCTTCTCCTTCCAGACGATACGCGATGCCATGTTCCATGCCAAAAAAGAGACCACATTTGTTGTGGTCTCTGCTACATTTGTGCTAGTCGCGTCTGCCACATTTGTTATATCCGCTGCGATGATGATCATGGCCCTTCCTTATGCGCGTCAGGCATCTGCACGGTGACCGTTTGGCCGAGAGCCCTTTAGGCGCAACCTGGGTTGCCCTCTAGACATGTACACGGCGGACACGCGCGCTTTGCCCCATGCCCCTGGGATTTCCCAGGGGTGTGGACTTGCCAGGGGTTGCCCTGCGCTCAGAATTGCTATCAATATAACCGAGTCTCTGGTTTTGCGCATCGGATGAATGATGGATTGAGGCTTAACCAAAAAGGACCGCTTGCCTGGCGGTCTCTTGCCATATTTGAGGCAGGGCGTTTCTGCAACATTTGTAGGGGCCGCCGGGTTTGGCCCGGCGGCTTGCGTTTCACGAGCGACTACCGAAATTTACAATTCTGGAATATAATTGAAGCTGCTCCTCGGCGTAAACAGCGTTGGCAGAAGGTCAGGCCGATGCAGAGCGTATTGGGCGATGGAGCCACGCAGCGGAAAGCACCGCAAGAAAAGACAAGGAGGCAACCATGTCTGAGCCGCAACGTCTCGAGAAAGAGCAAGAGCCGCGCGAAAGGCACGAGAAGGAAGAAAAGCGCGGGGAGAAGGAAGAAAAGAACTGGGAAGAAAAATGGCGCCGTGATCCGCTCGGCGGCATGGTGTGGGCCGGCATCTTGATCTGGGCTGGCCTGGTGCTGCTCGCGGACAATCTACGGCTCCTGGCCCGTTTCGAGCGGCTGGAAGCCTGGGCCATCATTCTCGTCGGGGCTGGCCTGATTTTGCTTTTGGAGGTCGCCGTGCGCGTGCTGGTGCCAGCCTATCGGCGCGCAGTGACCGGCACCCTCATTTTGGGCCTCATCCTGATCGGCGCCGGGCTGGGGGATCTGCTGAGCTGGAACGTGATCGGGCCGCTGGTCCTGATTCTCTTTGGCGTGTTCATCCTGTTGCGCGTCCTGATGAGGCGGCCCTGACTATAACCGGCCCAGATTGAACGTCATAAATTCGTCCCAGGCATAACGCAGAAGAGTCCACCACCGGTCTCGGCCGATGCAGCGAAAATACGGGGACTGGAAGGCGAGAATGAGGTCCCCGATTTTGTAGCGGGCCAGGATGGGCGTAGAGACGATCAGGCTGCCCATCTCGCCGGGGCGCATCTCGTGCAGCAGCTTGATGCCCGAGCGGGTTTCCACCTCGAACAAGTAGAGGTCAGCATTGGGAACCCACGCCCGGCGCTCGTCTCGCTGCTGGCCGAACATGCCTTCGGTAGTGCCATAAATTTCGCGGATGGCAACCGGCCCATACAGAGCCGTGAGTGCCGGCTGGTAGTGCGTATTGATGCCGGGCACACTCCCCAGCGTCATGATCTGCGTTTTCCACAGGTCTTTGGGATAGACGCGGTGCGCCCGGCGCAGGTAACGGGCGAACGAGATGGCGGTGGGGGCGACGCCGCCCACCAGCGTGACGTTCTCGTCTTTGCATTTTTGGTAGGCCAGCTCAAAGCGCGCTTCCCAATCGCGGGTCGTATTGCCACCGCCCAGCGCGTCAATCTCGCCTTGCGTTGGCGCTGAGCGGATGGGCGTAAAGGCCGAGACGTGCCTGGTATAGATGCCGGAGCTGTAGCCATATTCCACGTCTCGTTCCCCCACTCGCACCGTCCCCACCACTGAAGGGAAATTCAGGTTCAGGTTGACCCCCTGGAACAGGTCATAGCGACCACTGGCTGCCACGTAATTCATCATCGCTCGTCCGGCGCTGATGCGCATGCGCAGGTCGGTCGGCGTCATCGGGATGAACTTGGACTCGCCCTGGGTCGTACCTCGGGTGATGGCCCAGCCCACCGGCTCTTCGGTGAGGAGCAGGCTCACCTCACCGGCCATCACTCGCTGGACGAGCGGCTTGACATCCTCATAGGTGATCACCGGAAAAGCATGCCGATAATCGTCAATCGTCTTGACCTGGGCTGCGCCAAGCTGTTGGCCGTATCCGGTCTGAGCATAGCCTAGCAAGAGATTCTGCAGCACCTCGTGTTGAGCCTTGGCCGGATCTTGCACGGCGTCGTGCCAGGGTTGCAAGAGAGCGTTGAGCAGTTGTGCCGCAGCCTGAGGATCAATGTCGTTCATGGGAGGTCTCCTGATTGGGAATGAGGTGATTCGGTGAGCAAGTGTATCACATTGGCTCTGTGAGGCCAAATGCAAGTTCCGAGTCGGAAGATGGATCAAACGCCTGAATTTTGCGTTCTATTGCGGTTAGTGTAGAATCAAGCTACCCTTCGGCGTGATCAGCACCCCGGCCGATAGTCAAGCCGATGCGGGCGTCTGACGATTTGAGCATAGCCTAGCAAGCCGTTGACTAAAACAAGGAGGTGAGCATGACTAGTTTTCCTGAATTCCACAAGTTTGATGGACTGGGGTTGGCGGAACTGGTGCGCACCCGTCAGGTCGCGCCGGCCGATCTGGTCGAAGAAGCGATCAGCCGTATTGAAGCGCGCAATCCCAAGCTCAACGCCGTGGTCTACAAACTCTATGACCAGGCGCGCACGACCGCAAAAGGTGACCTGCCCGATGGCCCGTTCAGGGGCGTGCCGTTCTTGCTAAAGGACATGCACGCCACCGTAAAAGGCGTGCCCACGAGCTCTGGTACGCGCATGCTGAAGGACGTCCCCCAGCCGCACGACAGCGAAATCGTGCGCCGCTACCGGGCTGCGGGCGTCATCATCCTGGGCAAGACCAACGTCCCCGAATTCAGCTTGATGCCCTATACTGAGCCAGAAGCCTTTGGCCCAACCCACAATCCATGGGACCTGAGCCGCACGCCCGGCGGATCGAGCGGCGGCTCGGCGGCTGCAGTGGCGGCACGCCTGGTACCCCTGTCAGGCGGCGCCGACGGAGGTGGTTCCATTCGCATCCCCGCTTCGTGCTGTGGAGTGTTTGGACTGAAACCGACGCGTGGCCGTACCCCCACCGGGCCGGATATTGGTGACATCTGGCGCGGCTTTGCCCAGGAACACGTCCTCACCCGCTCGGTGCGCGATAGCGCCGCCATGCTGGACGCCATTGCCGGGCCAGACGTGGGCGCACCCTACTGGGCGCCGCCGCAGCAGCGCTCCTATTTGCAGGAAGTGACGACGGAACCGGGCCGCTTGCGCATCGCCTTCACCTCACAGCCTTTCCTCGGACACAAAGTGCATCCAGATTGCCAGAAAGGGTTGCAAGCCACGGTGCACTCGCTAGAGCAGTTGGGGCACGAGCTGGTAGAAGCCGCGCCGCAGATTGACCGGGAAGCGTTTGCGATTGCGTTCTTGACGATGATCGCCGCCGAGACGCGCAACGAGATGGATTGGGCCGCCAGCTTGGCCGGGCGCCAAGCCTCGTTTGCCGATTTCGAAACCGGCACCAGCGCGCTGGCTCTGATCGGCCAGGCCACGAGCGCGGGCGATTACGCCAAAGCGTTGAATTACTTGATGGCCGCAGCACGTGGTGTGGGTCGCTTCTTTGAAGATTACGACGTTTTGCTGACCCCGACGCTCGCTCAGCCTCCTGTACCCACTGGCTCGTTGCAGCCCTCCGGCGCAGAGCGGTTCATGATTGGACTGATCGGCCGGCTCAACGCCGCCTGGGTATTGAATGCGCTGGGCATCATCAAGCCGTTGGCAGGCAAGACGTTCGACTTTATGCCCTATACGCCGCTATTCAACGCAACCGGCCAGCCCGCCATGTCCGTGCCACTGTACTGGAACGAGGCGGGTCTGCCGATTGGGATGCATTTCGTGGGGCGTTTTGGCGATGAAGCCACGCTGTTCCGCCTGGCCGGCCAGTTGGAGCGCGCCCAGCCGTGGTTTGATCGCGCGCCGGCAGGTTTCTAGCTCGACGGCGACGGGGTGGAGCCATTCCCCGAACATATCATACGAGTGAGGAACCAAATAGATGAATATCCTTGTCATCAGTGCTAGTCCCAACAGAGATGGCCTGACGGCTGCCTGCGCAGCCGCAGCAGTGGAAGGCGTGCTCCAGGCAGGCGGCCACGCCGAAGAGATTCGGCTCAACGATCTACAGATCGGACGGTGTCAGGCGTGTGACAACGGTTGGGGCAAGTGCCTGAACGACCACGAGTGCCAAACGCAGGATGACTTTCAATCGTTGCATGCACGCGTGCGCCAGGCTGATGCGTACGTGATCGTGACGCCCGTCTACTGGGGCGAGCCGAGCGAATCCGCCAAGGCGTTCCTGGACCGTCTGCGACGGTGCGAGGCGCCGCGCGAAAATGAGAGCAGCTTGTTCGGCAGGCCGGTCATTGTTGTGGCCGCAGCCGGCGGCAGCGGCAATGGCACGGTGACGTGCCTGTTGAGCATGGAACGCTGGGCTCAACATGTCCGGGCGCGCGTATTTGATCTCCTTCCAGTCAACCGTTGGAGTAGAGAATACAAGCTTGCCGCAATCCGAGCCGCAGCGCAGGCAATGGTTCGAGAAGCAATTCGGTAGTTCGGGCTATAATAGAGACCGCCCTTCGGTGTTGGTGCACCAGGG
>CAYGWJ010000378.1:0-4654 GCA_964353405.1 uncultured Anaerolineae bacterium | reverse complement strand
CTGGTTGCGTGCCAGCGATCGGGACGTGCAATCTAGAATTTCACCGCCACGTAATCCTGGCGACTTGCGCCACGCGTTGCGGCGGTGAGGGCCGGTTACTTGTCTCGTGACTCATCGCCGCCGGGGCTTTCACTCTTGCTGGGCGGCGCGTTTTCTCCCTTGATTTTGGAGAGTATATCGTACCAGAAGGACGACCCCTGGGACACGGCGCAGGCGGTGATGCCCAGCCCTACGATCTTTTTCAATACCCAGATGACCCAAGCCAGCGGCGTGGCGCTTTTAGGCAAAGCCGAGGGCGCGGACCACCACCCAATTCGCAGTGCGAGCGCATCCAGGTTTTTAATGAGTGGCGCGAGATCTGCCTCAGCGCCTTGCTTCTGGATGTAGGCGTCGGCTTGGGCATTCGCGATAGCGCGCAGCTCCGAGTTTTGCCAAAGCTGCCCAGTGAGTTCGATGCTATCCACGCCGAACGCAAGCGTGACGAGGACGGATAATCCAATCACGATGCGGCGGGCGTTGGCTTTGTAGGCGTCCCCGACCTGGTTCATAAATCCGGTCGTCCACATGGTGACCTTGGAACGCAATTGGTTGATGTCGGTCACGCCTTTATTAACCAGCGCCTCAAGGTGTTTTTTCAACTCTGCGTCTGGCAGGCTGCTGACGACGGCCTGGAGTTGAGCTCCCGTGTATTCTTTCCCGGCCAACCCGTAAAGATCAAATACGGCGTCCACGAGATTGGCGACGGGAATTTTCTCCACCTTTTTCTGTATGACGTCGCCGCTAAAGATGCCCCACCAGCGGTTGTAACGGATCGGCGCCAGTGAACTGATCTGGGGCAGGGCGGTCAGGTCGCCCAGTTTTGTTTCGCCCACGGCCTGTTTCAAATACTTTTCGAGATTCGTGCCACGGGTCCCAAGCGTTTCGGTGACCCGGTTGCTCAGGAACGAGACGATCAGGCCGAGGACATAGTACACCACGACCAGACCGACAGCGACTTCGACGATTTGTGGAATGGACATGTCAGCCTCCTTATCTGGAATGCTTGGCTAAATATGACTGCCCAGTGCGAGAGGGTCAGCCCAGCGTGCCGGGCTTGCTCTCCTCCAAGTGATGCAGCCATCCCAGTGGGTCTCCCCAACGTCGCCTTTCTTGCGGCGGTTCACCTCCTTGACTGCGCTCCCACCTCGGTCCTGGCGGGCCGGATTCGCCTGAGAGCAAGCTCTTGACGCCCCACAGACCTTGATACTCGACCCACCTGGCTTCGGGTGAAAGCAACTCGATCCGCCACGCCAGCACGGACGGATGTTTGACCTCTCGTCTGTATCTTTCGTCCGTCAAATACCTGTTCGAGTCCTCCTTTCCTTCAATAGAGGCCTGGCCGGGGCATCCGATGCGAATCCCATCCCCGGTGGCATAGTCTGTCGGCAAACTGACGACAAATTCATCTTGGCCTTCCAGGCTCTGTGCCGCCGTGATCCTTCGCCGGGCCAGCACCTGCGATGGTGTCACGCGTTGATAGAGTCGTGTGGTTGCTCGCCGTCGAGACTTGTCGCGGCTGAGCAGTCCGTGAATCGCGCGATAGGCCGTGCGGATCAGCGTGTCGAGATAATAGACGGCGCGGCGAAAACACTCGACCTCGGGCAGGTCCGGCGCTTGAATGATGGACGGCCGGCTATAGTTGGCGTGCGAGCCAAGTGCCGCATAGATGACAGGATGCGGCCGGCCCTGTCCATCGTTGACGGTGGGGACGTCGGCCCACCATTCCAGCGCGCCATCGCCGTGCTGGGAATAGAGCACCGCATGGGGCGCGTCGTCTTGGAGATACACGGCGGCCATCTCCCAATCGCCCTCGTGATGGTTCATCCCGTTCGCCGCCAAGCGCCAGTCGTTGAACGCGTAAAAGAAATGGTATTGCAGAATCTTCCACCGGCTTCCATCCTGGTCGGTCAAGTTCTCGACGCGGCCATAATAAACCGGCTGGGGTCTTGATCGAGAATTTGTTTGTATTGTTGAAAGGATGCCTGGGCCACTGGCTCGGTCGCTCGGGAGAGCAAGTCAAAGATCAGGCCGGGCGCTTCGGGGATGATCTTTTCAAAAATAAACACGGTGAGGGCCAGGAGCACAATCGCCGCGATCAGCAGGTACGCGGGGGCCAGGCACGCGATTTGCCACACGGGGATGCTCGCCTGCATCAGAAAGAGACGGGCGGGCAGATAGACGAGATAGGCGGCAAGACCGGCGACCACGAGCGCGGAGGACAGCCGCAGGCGCACATCGGACGCGGCGAGAAAGATCAGGACCGCGAGCGCGGCGGCCAGGTAGAAGCCGATGCGCAATCCGCCGGGTCCAGCCAGAAACCAGCCGGCGGCGAGTGACAGCGCCGCCAGCACCGCCCAGCCAATCACGAGCATCCAGGGCGGAGTCTGGGCGACAAAGCGCAACGAGTAGCGGCTACCCTGAAAGGATTCCAGCGACGCGGGCTGGCGGGCAACGGCTCGATCAAGCCCCAGCGGCCCCGACTGGAAGACCTGGCAGCAGCTCAGATAGTGTTTTACATCCATCGGGAAAAAGCGCTCGCTGTGCGCAAAGCACAGCACCGGCTCGTAGGCTTGCAAAAGCTCTTGGTCGGTCATGGTTTGCCATTTTCCGGGCCAGTCTTCCGGCAAGGCGGGCAATGCGCCGGAAGCAAAGAGCCAGACACACAGAACTGCCTTGCAGTTCAGGTAAGGCGGGGTGCGCGTATGGGCTGACTCCTTTCTGGCACAGACTGGCGGCCAGGCGCGTGGCTGTGAAAGGCTGCCGATGCTGTTAGTATAGTTGAGGCGAGATGGTTGTCAAGTTGAAAAAATGGGTCACGCCGTGATACCGAGAATGAGAGCGGGAATATCAAGAGGCAGGCTCAGCCGTGTGGTTGTCGGAGCATGCCGGTACAGCGTTCACTCTCCCAAAAGTCTTAAAAGTTCAGCCCTTCTTTTTTCAAGCGAGACCACTTGAGTTCTAAGCGCCTTGAGCGTTCGATTGGTCTCAGCCAACTCTTTTTTGAGTTTCTTTTTCTTCAGATAGTCGCTCCCATACTTGTCATTGACCAATGCTTCTACTTCACTGCGGAGCAATCTCAGATAGGGGTTCCCATAGATATTGTTCTCGCGGTACTGCAATTTGCCAGACTTGATGGCCTCAACAATCTCTTCCCAGGTCAGCCCGAATTCTTTCTGAGCGGATTTGTGACTCAACGTGGCCCCTTTTTCTGCCCATGCAGGATCTCCTCGTTCAGTATCCATCACTTGGTTTCCTCCTGGCGTTTCGAATGTGGACACATGCTCTTTCACTGCAGCGGCGCCCAGTCTGCCGTCAACGTAAGTTTCAACACGGCACATCCAAAGCATGATTGTATGTCATGCGGAGGAAAAGTCAAAGTTTCATCGTTTGACAAAAGCGGCGCTGAAATCATACTGATGACCCTGTATAACACCTTGTGAGCGCGTCAAACAGCGGAGGCAGGCAAGATGTCTTTTCGAGACGGGTGGGCCGCAACTGCCCTGGCTACTTTATGGCGGTCGGCAATCACATCCCGGCCAATACGCCCGTCGAGAACGCGCTGTACTAAAACCAGGTCTATGACGAATTGTGCCGGCGATGAGCGCCGCTATCCAAACGACCGCAATCGCTTCCACACCTCGGGCCAGGACTCGCGCGGCCCCCGGCACACCATGATGACCGGATGATCGCGCGTCTCTTCGTTCCTGACGCCATAGCGGTTGGTGATCAGGCCGGCGGGCTGGCACGCCTCAAATATACGATATGCCTCCACGCTGCTCACCGCCAGCGAGGAAAACAAGCGCAGGCCGACGAGCGACGGCCCGAATAGGACAAGCCCCATGCGCGCGATGAACGGCGTCACCGGCGGATAAGACACATAGCCCCAGGCCAGGTAGCGCGCATTGTCGACGCTGGTCAGCGTGTCCAACTCGTCGCGGTGCCATCCATACTGGCCATTGGTGAGTGTATGCAGAACAAGCTTGGCCAGCGCCAGCAAGATCAGAATGCCCAGGTCGCTGAACACGACCGTTCGCCAGGTGCGTGATTTTGGCAGTAGCGCAAAACTCGCTTTTGTCATTCCGAGCGAGCGCTCTTTGCGAGCGAGGAATCTCGGTGCCATAAAGAGATTCCTCGCTTCGCTCGGAATGACAGGCTGAGAGGCGAGTGACTTTTGCGGTACTGCTGATTTTGCCATTGGGATTCTCCTCGGAGGTTCTTGCTACAAGACTCGCTCCGTATACGGCAACTTGCGGATCAGGTGGCTCAGCCCAAAACACAGCGGGACAGCCACCAGCGCGACCAACGCCCACTTGAGCAGCGGATACACCATCACATCGCGCACCGCGAGCGCCATGATCGTAATCACCACGCCATGAATGATATAGGCCGTGTAGGCGTTCGACGACAGAAATTTAGCGAGTTTGCCCTGGCGATTGACGTTGCGGCGAAATAGATAGATCAGGCCGATGCACATTTGGACTTTGGACTACGACAACGTCTTGGCGTAGGCCGCCAAGCTCAATTGCACTCTGACTTGCACCTTAACACATTGATTATACGCGCAGCGGCGCTGTCCGAGTTGACTTTTTGATCACCGGTCGGTAGGGGCGACGGT
>CAYGWJ010000377.1:0-5139 GCA_964353405.1 uncultured Anaerolineae bacterium | reverse complement strand
GTGCGCCCCAACCTGGTGCGCCCCAACCTGGTGCGCCCCAACCTGGTGCGCCCCAACCTGGTGCGCCCTGATCTGTAGGGGCCGACCTGCGTGTCGGCCCAGACCAGGGCGCACACATAGGTGCGCCCCAACCTGGCGCGCCCCGATCTGTAGGGGCCGACCTGCGTGTCGGCCCAGACCAGGGCGCACACATAGGTGCGCCCCAACCTGGTGCACCCCAACCAAGTATGTCCCAACAACGACCCCACGCGCCGTTATCGCAAATCATCCAATGGTTCAAAACGATGACCACCAACGAATACATTCGCGGGGTCAAACAATGCGGTTGGCCTCAATTTCGCGGCAAACTGTGGCAACGCAATTATTATGAACACATCATCCGCGGTGAATCTGAACTTGAACTCATACGCAAGTATATCGCCGAGAATCCGGTCAAATGGGCATTGGACCAAGAAAATCCATTTCGCCAACAGGCATCGAGGGCGAACACATAGGTTCGCCCCAACGGGGTTCGCCCCAACGGGGTTCGCCCCAACGGGGTTCGCCCCAACGGAGCTCGCCCGACGATGCTCACTCAAACGACGCTCGCCCAAACAGATACTACGCAATCGTAGGGGCAGACCTGCGTGTCTGCCCCCCAATCGGAGGCTTCCATGACCATGCACCAACTTCTCTACCTTTCCCGCGCCGACGTAGAAAGCGTGGCGCTCGACATGCCCACGATTATGAGCTTGCTTGAAGCAGCCTTTAAGGAAAAAGGTCACGGCCGCGTCGAGATGCCACCCAAACCCGGCATCCACACTCAGCCGGATGCCTTTATCCATGCCATGCCGGCCTTCATCCCGGCACTCCAGTCAGCCGGCATCAAGTGGGTCAGCGGCTATCCCGACAACCATAAACGCGGCTTGCCCTACATCACCGGCCTCCTCATCCTCAACGACGCTGAGACCGGTCTACCCTACGCGGTGATGGACTGCACGTGGATCACAGCCTATCGCACGGGCGCGGCTTCGGCGCTGGCGGCCAAATACCTGGCGCGCAAGCAGAGCGAGGTCGTGGGCATCCTGGCCTGCGGTGTGCAGGGACGCACCAACCTGATTGCGCTCGCTTCGCTCTTTCCTGTCAAGCGCGTGTATGCCTATGACATTTTTCCGGATGTCCAGCGCAGATACATCGAAGAAATGTCGGCGCAGCTCGACCTCGACATCGTCGGCGTGGACGCGCCCAGGCAGGCTGTGATCGAAAGCGACCTCGTCGTCACGTCCGGCCCCATCCTCAAGCATCCCACGCCGACGATTGAAAAAGACTGGCTGAGGCCGGGCGCGTTTGCCAGCGCGGTTGACTTTGACTCTTACTGGAAAGGCGACGCGCTCGCCCAGTTCGACAAGCTCAGCACCGACGACCACGCTCAGTTCCAGTACTATCGGAGCGTCGGTTATTTCCAGACGACGCCAGACCCATACGCTGACCTGGGTGAGATTGTGGCTGGACTGAAGCCAGGGCGCGAAATAGATAGCGAGCGGACGATAGCGATAAACCTGGGCCTGGCGATGGACGACATGGCCGTTGCGCCGGAAATCTATCGCCGCGCCAAGGAACGCGGCCTCGGAACCTGGCTGGCTCTATAGTCTGACGAGGGACGAATGACTAACTGGCTGCGCGGCTCGGCTCTCATCGGCCTTGTGGGTTTAATCCTCGGACTCGCGTTGTATGCTGGAGCATCCCGCTCTGGTGCTGCGCCCGTCTCAGGTCAAGTCGCCGCGCCCTCTGACTGCCCGCCGCCACCCGCGCCATTTCCGACACCAGAGCCGCTATGGGTTGATCCGGTCACCTCGCCGACGACGCTGTTTACCCAGACGATCCGCGTCATCCTGGGCCGAGGTCGTATCATCACCGTCACCAGTGAGGCCGGCACGGTCACCTCCACTAGCAAAGTCTCGGGCACAACTTACATGCCTTTTGTCGCAACCATTCCTCTGCTGCCCCGTGTCACTCACCACTTGGATGTCACCGGCCTGGTCGAATATAGTGCCGGCTGCTTTTACACTTTGAGTACCGGGAGCGACCGGAACGGCAACCCACTGACGATCGTCCAGGTGAGTCCCGTGCTCTATCTGCCCGTTGTCTTGCACGACGCAGGTGGTCCCACGCTGGCCGGATGTCCCATGTTTCCTGCCGATAACCCGTGGAACCAAGACATTTCGAGTCTTCGAGTTCATCCCAACTCTGCCTATTACATCACCAGCATCAACAGCACGGGCAACAAATACCTGCACGCCGATTTCGGCTCTTTCGTCGGCTACGGCATTCCCTATACCGTCGTGCCTGGGACGCAGCCGCTCGTTCCGATCACATTCGACGAGTACGGCGACGAAAGCGACCCCGGTCCCTACCCCATTCCGCCGGATGCTCCGATTGAAGGCGGCACAGATAGCACCGGCGACCGCCACGTGCTCGTCTTCAATTCAGGCGAGTGCAAGCTGTACGAGTTGTACCACGCCCGCCAAGATCAAAGCGGCCCAGGCTGGACGGCCGGCTCCGGCGCTGTCTTTACCATGACCTCGAATGTGCTGCGGCCGGAAGGCTGGACTTCGGCGGACGCGGCGGGCCTGCCGATCCTGCCCGGACTGGTGCGCTATGACGAGGTGGCGGCCGGTGCGATCAACCACGCGGTGCGCTTTACCGTCTGGCGCACACAGCGCGCGTATATTCACCCGGCTACTCACTTTGCCAGCAGTTCCACCGATCCCTACCTGCCGCCGATGGGCCTGCGCCTGCGCCTCAAGTCCAGTTACGACATCGCGCGTTTCACGGGCCAGGCGCGCGTGATCCTCATCGCACTCAAAAAGTACGGCATGCTGGTCGCCGATAATGGCTCAAGCTGGTTCATTACCGGCGCAAGCGATTCCCGCTGGGACGACGACGATCTCAACCAGCTCAAGACCGTGCCGGGCAGCGCGTTCGAGGCAGTCTACACGGAAGACATCGTCAAGCCGTAGCGGCACGAGGGTATTGCCATGACGCGCAGCCTCGCTTTTAACGACAAGCCGGGGCTACACAAACCGTTGGGAGCTTGCTTCTAACACATCTCCAACACAAAATTAACATTCTTCTGACAAGCGAGTGTTATCCTTTCGCCAGGATTTATCAGGAGGGAAGCACATGTCATTCGATACGAACCGCTTTACGCAAAAATCACAACAAGCGATCCTGGCAGCGCAGGCTACCGCCGAGCGCAACGCCAACAGCCAGGTCGAGCCGGAGCATCTGCTGTTGGCTCTGCTCGACCAGAGCGACGGCGTAGTGCCGCAGGTGCTGGCCCAGCTCAATCTGCCCGTCGGCGCGCTCGTGCAACAAGTCCGCACCGAGCTGGGCAAGCTGCCGCGTGTGAGCGGCGATGTGCACCTGGCCATCTCGCCGCGTCTGCGCAGCGTGCTGACGCGTGCGCACGACGAACTGGCCCAGTTTGGCGACGAGTACGTTTCGACGGAGCACTTGCTCCTTTCGATCCTGCAAAACGCCTCCGGCGCGGCCCAACACATCTTGCAGCAAGCCGGTCTCACGCGCGACGCCTTGCTCATGGCGCTGCGACAAGTGCGTGGCACGCAGCGCGTCACCAGCCCCACGCCCGAAGGCACGTATGCCTCGCTGGACAAGTACGGGCGCGACCTGACCGATCTGGCTCGGCGCGGCAAGCTCGACCCCGTCATCGGGCGCGACGCCGAAATTCGCCGCGTGATCCAGATTCTCTCACGCCGCACCAAGAACAACCCGGTGCTTATCGGCGAGCCGGGCGTAGGCAAGACCGCCATCGTCGAGGGGCTGGCTCAGCGCATCATGCGTGGCGACGTGCCCGAGGCGCTCAAGAACAAGCGCGTTGTGGCGCTGGACATGGGCGCACTCATCGCCGGCGCAAAATACCGCGGCGAGTTTGAGGAACGCTTGAAGGCTGTGCTCAAAGAGATACAGGAGCGCGACGATATCATCCTGTTCGTGGACGAGCTGCACACCGTCGTCGGCGCGGGCGCGGCGGAGGGTGCGATGGACGCGGGCAACATGCTCAAGCCGATGCTGGCGCGCGGTGAATTGCACATGGTCGGCGCGACGACGCTTGACGAGTATCGCAAGCACGTGGAAAAAGACGCTGCATTCGAGCGGCGCTTCCAGCCGGTGGTCGTCGAGCCGCCGTCCGTCGAGGATACGATCAGCATCTTGCGCGGATTGAAGGAACGCTACGAGACACATCACGGCGTCCGCATCACCGACGGCGCGATTGTCGCCGCCGCCGTGCTGTCCGATCGCTATATCAGCGACCGCTTTCTGCCGGACAAGGCGATTGACCTGATTGACGAATCGGCGGCGCGCCTGCGCATGGAAATCACCAGCGACCCGCAGGAACTGGACACGCTCAAGCGGCGCATGATGCAGCTTGAAATCGAGCGCGAGGCGCTCAAGAAAGAAAAGGACCGGGCCAGCAAGGAACGGCTCGAAAGAATCGAGCAAGAACTGGCCGATTTGCGCGAAAAGCGCAACGCGCTCGAAGCGCAGTTGCAGCGCGAGCGCGAGGTCATCAAGCGCACGCAGACGATCAAAGAACAGATGGACGCGACGCGCGTCGAGATCGAGCGGGCGCAGCGCGAGTATGATTACAACAGAGCCGCCGAGTTGCAGTACGGCACCTTGACCGGTCTTGAAAAGCAACTGGCCGAAGCCGAAGCACACGCAGCGCGCCAAGCCGGCGGCAACACACTCTTGAAGCAAGAAGTGGACGCGCAAGACGTGGCCGAGGTCGTCAGCAAGTGGACGGGCGTGCCCGTGAGCAAGCTGCTGGAAGGCGAAGTCGAAAAGTTGGTCAAGATGGAAGAGCGACTGCACCTGCGCGTCATCGGGCAAGATGAAGCGGTGAGCGCCGTCTCGAATGCGGTGCGCCGCGCTCGCTCTGGCCTTCAAGACCCCAACCGCCCGCTTGGCTCGTTCATCTTTCTCGGCCCCACGGGCGTGGGCAAGACCGAACTCACCAAGGCGCTGGCGTCGTTCCTGTTCAATGACGACCAGGCGATGACGCGCATCGACATGTCGGAATATATGGAAAAACATTCCGTCTCGCGCCTCATTGGCGCCCCTCCGGGCTATGTGGGC
>CAYGWJ010000376.1:0-5885 GCA_964353405.1 uncultured Anaerolineae bacterium | reverse complement strand
GACACTTTATCCCCACGGACCTTCACGGCTGGATTCACATGATCCATCGCCTCATCGTCTGCGCGTCGAGCCTCCTCGTGGTGTGGATGCTCGTCGCGGCGTGGCGCACCCAGCGCACCCAGCGCTCCATTCTTTCGGCGGCGACGGTGTTTGCGGTGTTCTTTTTCGCGCAGGCGTTTGTCGGCGCGCTCAAGACGATACAGGGGTTCCCGATCCCGCTGCTGGCGCTGCACGTGCCACCGCCGCCGCAACGTGGGCGGCAGGCGTCGTGCTCGTCGTCGTGACCGGACTGGCGGCGCGCGCCGTCCAAGACGAGCAGGCCGACGCCGCGCTGCCGCTCGACGGCAAACAGCGCGCGCGTGACCTGCTGATGCTTACGCGGCCTATCGTCGTGGTGTTGCTGCTTGTGACCGCGTTCGCGGGGATGGTCGTCGGCGCGCGGGCACTGCCTTCGCCGTGGATTGGGGTGTGGACATTGCTGGGGGGAGCCTTGGCGGCGGGCGGCGCACAGGCCGTCAATCGATACCTGGACCGCGAGATTGACAAGTTGATGCAGCGCACAGCCCATCGTCCCATCCCATCAGGCCGGATGACGCCCGCCGAAGGCCTGGCGTTCGGGCTGGCGCTGTGCGTGCTGTCATTCTATCTCATCGCAGGGTTTGTCAATCTGCTGGCAGCGCTGCTTGCGCTGGCGGGCATCTTGTATTACGTCCTCATCTACAGCAAGATTCTCAAGCATACGACGACGCAAAACATTGTCATCGGCGGCGGCGCGGGCGCGATTCCGCCTCTCGTCGGTTGGGCGGCGGCCACCGGCAAGCTCGACCTGGCGGCATGGCTGTTGTTCGCCGTCATCTTTTTCTGGACGCCGCCGCACTTTTGGGCGCTGGCCCTGGTGCGCCGCAAAGATTATGAGCGTGCGGGCGTGCCCATGTTCCCCGTCATCCACGGCGAGTATGCCACGTACAATCAGATTATGCTCTACACTATCGAACTGATCGCCGTGACCATGCTCCTGCCGATTTTCGGCGTGGCGGGCCTGCTCTATCTTGTGATCGCGGTGGCGCTGGGCGGCGGGCTGATCTATCAAGCCTGGGCACTGCGCAAGCACGGCGGCAACAAGCTCGCGTGGAACCTGTACAAGTATTCGAGCATGTACCTGGCAGTCTTGATGATTGCACTGATGGCGGATGCGCTGATTCGATTGCCACGAGTCCAATGAAAGGACTGGAAAGACTCGAGAAAGGTTATTCGAAGGATATGTCACTGCCTGTTCTGGAAACGCAGCGCTTGATCATCCGGCCTTTTCGCATGGACGATTTGGATGACATTCATCGCATCCTCGACATTGAATTGGCCGAGGTGAACTGGGGTCACGACGAAACCAAAGCGATGAATGAGCGCAGGCAGTGGCTGCAGTGGACGGTCATGAGCTACGAGCAGCTCGCCAAACTCTACCAGCCGCCTTATGGCGAACGGGCCATTGTCCTCAGATTGAGGGGCCAACTCATCGGCGCGATTGGGTACGTGCCGTGCCTTGCGCCGTTCAAGCAATTACCATCGCTGCGCACAGGCGCCGAAGGCTTGAGCCTCTACACGACCGAGTTCGGGCTTTACTATGCCGTATCTCCGACGTTTCAGCATCAAGGTTATGCCACCGAAGCAGCGAGGGCGATGATTGACTATGCCTTCAACACCCTCAAGCTCAAGCGCATCGTCGCCACGACGGCCTATGACAACGCTGCTTCGATAGGCGTGATGCGCAAGCTCGGAATGCGGGTCGAAAAGAATCCACTGTCTGAGCCGCCGTGGTTTCAGGTAGTTGGCATTTTGGAAAATAACCCTGTGGCAAGTTGAAAACTTGCCCTACCCGTCAAGAAAGAGAGTCCGCGATGTCCAAACCTATTCGCCAGTCGGTGACGTTCAGGGCCACGCCGCATCAAGTTTACGACGCGTTGATGGATTCGCGCAAGCACGCCAAGTTCACGGGCGACACGGCGAGCATCAGCCGAAAGGTGGGCGGCAAGATCGTGGCCTATGGTGGTTACATCACCGGGACGAACGTGGAGCTAGTGCCGGATGAAAAGATCGTGCAGACCTGGCACGCCGCCGACTGGCCTGAAGGTCACGAGTCCAAGGTCACGTTTAACTTAAAGCCAGTCGAGGGCGGCACGCGCCTTACCTTTACTCACACTGGCGTGCCCGACGAGCACTATGAATCCATCAAGCAAGGCTGGATCGAGCACTACTGGACGCCGATGAGGGCCATGCTGGACAAGTAGAGAGTTGAGCGTGGCGCGCCACCCATCGTTTTCCTCGCTCATGGGGTTGCACAGCGATTGTCGCGACTCTACGTGATAAACCCTGTGCCTACCATCACGGTGTGAGAAAACCTTCCGCACGGAGAATTCCTTCAAATGCCCTCCGCGCATTCTCAACGGCCTTCTCGCGCCACTGCGCCTCGGCGGGAAAGAACAATTCCTGGAAAGAATGCCTGATGCGCTCTTGCGCGCCGGGGCTTGCGCCAAACCAGTGCAGTTGGTTTTCCAAAATCGTGGCGTGCAGGCTGCGCAGGACAGCCAGCGTCGAATCCCCATACGTGCCAAACTCAAAGCTGGTCGAATAGAGCCGCTTGCCTGGGAACTCGTCCCTGACCAGAGTGTAGACCCAGTCAATCATGTCACCCTGGATGCTGTAAAACTCGGCCGGGTCGGATTTGACCACCCTGGGGTACGAAAAGCGCTTCTCAAACTCGGCAGAGTCGGCCGGTTCCAGGTACGAGTTGACCAGGCTCATTTGATAGCGCGGGCCGTAACCGGTGTGCATGTCCAGGTGGACAATGTGCTGGTACTGGGCAATGCGAGTCCGGTACAACTCCATGGTGGCGCGAGTCTCGGCTTGCCAGGTTTCCCCGCCATAATAGATGCCTTGAGGGAGGCGATACTGTCCCAGCAGCGTGGCCTTGCGGAGTGTGTGCGGCCCGACCGCGATCAGGCTTGCCAACAGCTTGAGCACGAATAGAATGCTGCTGAAAGACAAACTGCGGACTGGCCCCTGCGGGGCCAACAACGATGTAAGCCGGGCGTATTCGGGATTGAGCGATGGATCGAAAGCTTTCGAGTCCCAGCTAAAGTTGCGGTTCAAGTCTATGTTAGCGGCGTTCGTCCGCCGCCGATGTTCCATGCCCCACGGGTTGATGGCGTGGACGAGCAGCAAGCCGGTGCTGTGCGGATCGAGCCGGGCGAGAGGCTCGCGCAGAAAGAGCTGGAGCATGGCCGAGCCGGCGTAACCTTCGATGCCGTGCTCGCCCGTGGTGAAAATCAAGAGCCTGGCTTTGTCTTGCAGCGCGTCGGCAATCATCCAGTCCAGTGTGAGATCCTCGTCGCCGCCGACGGGATGATGAGCCAGTCGGGCGTTGGGCCAATGCGGCCGAACCAGGTCGAGTGCCTGCCGGAAGCGCGCCCGCGACTCTTGATAGCTTGAGGGGAACCATGTAGATTTCTCTGTGACCTTCATCCTTCCGCCTTTACCTTTGGAGCGGTTTCCGATTGCTGGTAGGGTCCCTCGAAGACGAGCCTTTACGCGGTTCCGGCTAAAGCCTCGATTCCCCGTGCAACCCGGGAGTTAGAACGGCCCAAAGCGAATCGCGACGCCGATGCCCAAAAAGACGATGGTGACGGCCAGGACGCCCAGCCACAACCTGGCCGTCCACTTGAGCCACTGCGGATAGCTCACCACCGTCAACCCCAGGCAGATCAGGAGCACCGGGTTGGTTGGGTAAGCCAGGTTGCTGAACCCATCGCCAAAGCAATAGGCCGTCACCGTGACCTGGCGCGTCAAGCCGACGAGGTCCGAGAGCGGGAGCAGAATGGGCATGAGCAGGAAGGCTTTGGCCGAGCCGGAGGCGACAAAGAACTCGATGAGCAGAGCGAGGACATATACCATCAACACGGCGGTAAAGGGGCTGGTCTGGGAAAAAGCCAGCGACGCGCTGTGCAAGATGGTGTCCAGGCTGCCGCCCTGCGCGACGATGTGCTTGATGCTGGCGGCCATGAGGATGAGGGGGATGCTTGGCGCGATGCCGGTCATGCCATCGCGCACCGCTTTCCAAACGGTCCGTCCGCCTGCGCCCGACATAACGCCCGCTCCGATTCCGCCGATCAGGAACAGGACCCCCACGAGCGGCAGTGAAAAGGACGAAATCGCCGGAATAAACGGGCCGGCGATGAGGACGACGAGGATCAGCACGAGAAAGACCGCAAACCAGCCGGTCGCTTTGCCCAGTTGAGCTTGTCTGGCGGAGAGCGAGTCCAGCGCAAGTGTCCGGTATTTATCCCGCTCGAGGCGATCCTGCTCAAAGACGGGCGAAGACTGTGGGTTGCGATCCACGCGCCGCGCATAGCGCACCAGGAACACGGCCAGCACAGCATAGATGGCGATGAAAATCGGGACGCGCAGCCACGCGCCGGAAAAGAGCGGCAGTCCAGCGAGCTTTTGCGCCACGCCGATCGTAAAGGGATTGGTGATGGCGGCGGAAAAACCCATGTTGGTGGCGAGGATGCTCATGCCCAGCCCGACGAGCGAATCCCAGCCTAACAGATACGCCAGCGCAATCATCAGCGGGACGAGCGGCACGACTTCTTCAAAGATGCCAAAGAACGCGCCCAGCAGCATAAAGAAAAGCGAGATGACCAGCAGCAGAACGTACTTTTTGCCCCCGAACGCCTGGACGATGCGGCCAATCGCAGCTTGAAGGATTCCGCTTTTATCCAGCACGGCAAACGTGCTGCCTACCATCAGCAAAAAGATAATGATGGTAATGATGGTGACCGCATCCGGCCCCCACAGCACCTCGATGGGCGCAGTGAGCCAGCGCCAGATGGGATAATCCGGCCGCTCGACGTAGCGGAACGATTGCGGGTCAATGACCTCGCGGCCAGCTTGCATCGTCCGGGCATAGCGTCCGGCGGGGACGAGCTGGGTCAAGCTGCCCGCGGCGAGCATCAGGACGAACAGGATGATCAAGGACTGGACGAACGCCCGGGTGCTGATCTGTGCGCCTGCTTTTTGCTCCATTGTCGTCACCTTTCAACTGGCGATAGGGCGCACACGTCGGGGCGCCCCTACCGCCGGTGCGCCCCTACCGCCGGTGCGTCCCTACGCGGGGTTGATGCAATCAGGTGAATCGTTCTTGGGGTCATTAACCAGCCGCGAGACGGGGAACGCCGCCATCTGCGACGCCGGATAGGGCTTGAGAAGTTTATCCAGTTTGTCAGGCGTCTGCTCTGAAGGGTCGAGCCAGAGCGGGTAGGCCTCGGGCTTGAGGATGACGGGCATCCGGTTGTGGATTTTCTCCATCAGCGCGTTGGGCGTGGTCGTGATGATGGCGCAAGAGAGAAGCGCATCTGCTTGATCGGGATGCCAGGCTTCCCACAGCCCCGCAAACGCGAACGGCTGGCCGGATTTCAGCTTGATGAGCATCGGCGTCTTGGCCTTGCTGCCGGGTGATGGCTGCCACTCGTAAAAGCCATCCGCCAGGACAAGGCAGCGGCGACGCTTGTAGGCCGCGCGGAAGGATGGCTTTTCCGCCAAGGACTCGGCGCGCGCGTTGATCATGCGGTTGCCGATGCTGGGGTCTTGCGCCCACGCAGGCACCAGCCCCCTTTTGAAAATCTCGACCTGGTTCTTGCCATTGTTGGCGACCACGGCCACCGGCTGCGATGGCGCGACGTTGTAGCGCGGCATCATTTCCTCTGGAAACGTGAGGCCAGGAAAAGCATCCCGCAGGTCGGCGGGGTCAATCGTTAGCGTGAAACGTCCACACATGAGACACCTCCACCTGGGTCCACAAGGTGGCCGGGGAAGGCCGGCTGCACGGCGAGAAT
>CAYGWJ010000375.1:0-18013 GCA_964353405.1 uncultured Anaerolineae bacterium | reverse complement strand
CATGTCTACCGGAGCACATTGCAGCTCGACCGAGCCGACTTGCAGGTTCGCCAATTCCGAAATATCGTTGAGCAGTTGCGAAAGCTGTTGGCCGCTGTGCCGAATGGCAGTCAGGTCTTGGGCCTGCGTTTCGTTCAGCGGCCCGTCTAGCCCCTTGAGCATCAACTGTGAAAAGCCCAGGATAGTGTTCAGGTAGGTGGCGAGCTGGTGGGACATTCGCATCAGGAACTGGCCGCGCAGCCGGTCAATCTCGCGCATCTCGTCGGCGGCCTCGAGCTCCTGGCTGTAGGTTCGAGCATTTTCAATCGCGACAGAAAGTTGCCCGGCCAAAGTTTGCAGCACGCTCCAGTCGGATTCCACAAAACCGTTCGGGTCGCGGCTGGTCAAATCGAGCGCGCCAATCGTCCGGTTGCCCAGCGCCAGCGGCAGCACCAGTTCGTAGCGCGTCTCGGCACGCATGTCCTCATGCATGTCCTCACGCGTGTCCTCATGCATGTCCTCATGCATGTCCTGGCCGGCCCGGGAAAAAGTGCGCGGCATTCGTTCCATAATCGCCCAACAGACGGGATGGTTTTGGTCCAGCCGCAAGCGGTGTTCGTCCATCGGTACGGCTCGCCCGACGCTGTTGAACAACACGGCCATCTGGCCCGTGCTGTCCAAAAGATACACGCCGACGTGCTCGAGCTGGAAGGCGTCGCGGATCAGCTCTGCTGAACGTTCGAGCAATGTGCCCAGGTCCAGGATGGACGTGGTGATGCGGCCTACTTCGGCGGAGATGGACAATTGCCACGCGTGATATTGGATCAGCTCTTTGGCTTGCTGCACCTCGCGTGTGCGTTCAGCCACCTTGTTTTCCAGCCCGGTGTACAGGTCGGACAGCTCGGAGGCCATCGTGTTGAACACGTTGCTCAGGATCCCGATCTCGTCTCGGCGCACGGACTGCACGCGCACGCTCAAATCGCCGCCGGACATTTCCAGCGCCGCTTCCGTGAGCAGAACGATAGGGCGCGTGATCTGGCGTGTCACCACAGCCGCGATGATCGTCGTGAGCAGGGCCACTCCCAAGGCCGCGCCGATCAAACCGGTGGCCAACTCGTCACTGGCGGCAAAGGCTTCAGCCTGATCCTGCTCGGCCACTAAACCCACCTGCAAGTCGTCCAACCAGCGGTACAGGCCGATGACCTGCGTGCCGGCTGCGTTCTTGTAAGTGGCGACCCCAACAGCGAATTCGTTGTTTGTCCCCAGGACACCCTTAAGGCGTAAGCTTTCGCGCAGCACGGGTGTTACTCCCTGGCGATTGACAATGTGAACAGCGAATTCGTTGTTGGTGGTGCGTCCGAAGCCAGATGTGGCGGTAAAAGCAGACAGGTCGCCCGGCTTAAAAGTCGCCAGCCCGACGAGAAACATAGACGGCTGGCCCGCCGCGCCTTGCACCGGCGCCGTGAATTGAACAGCGAATTGAACAGCGAATTCGTTGTTGACAGCGAATTCGTTGTTGGGCGAGCTGCCAACAGCCAGCCAACCCTGCGATGTGCCGCCTTGCGCCTCGCGCGGAGAGACAGCCCAGCCCGGCCGAGGACCTACCTCGCCCGTCATCACTGCGATCCATTTCTCGTCGCCGGTTCCGTTAACCAAAAATACCTCGCTAAACACCGGGGCGCTTTCCAACCCCGTCTTTAATTGCTCGCGCGCAAGTTGCAGGGCTGAGGCCTCATCGGATGGCAACGGCCGGGCGGCCATGTTTTCCAGGCTCACCGTCCGGCTGCGCGCCCAGTCCCGGAGCTGCGCCTCCCACAAGTCGGCGGCGGTGGATAAGCGGTCCACCGTCCCGCGCTGTCGGTCTGAGCGCACCTGGCTGAAAGCTACATAGCCCACCAGGCTGAGTGGGACGATTGCTAACAGCAGGAACGCTGTTAAAAGTGTGCGCCCCAGCCCGCCCCGCATCCCTGTGGTGGGGACACCCCTTAAGGGTGCCCTGGGGGCAGAACGTGTGCGCGACGGCGTCATGTGGCTTGCCCTGCAGCCTGTCTAGTTGCCACTTGACCAGATAGCCTGGCCTTGCAAGATGCTGCGAATCTGATGGGGGAACTCGTCTGGGTTCAGCGGCTTGCCGATAAAGCCATCAAAGCCGGCGGCTTTGGCACGCAAGATGGATTCCTGCGAAGCGTCGGCGGTTACGGCGACAATGCGCGTGTTGCGGAAGCGCGGGTCGCCGCGCAGCCGGGCCAGCACCGCATAACCATCTTCGTCCGGGATGTGAATATCCAGGAGCACCAGGTCTACACGGGGCATCGAGTCGGCGAACTCTATCACCTGCCAGCCTGATGCTTTCCACTGGCAGTCTTTGACGCCCAGATAGGCCAGCAGACGCGCGATGAGGACAAAGTTCCTCAGGTTGTCCTCGACCACCAGCACATGCGCATCCTGAGGGGTGACGCGGGCGGGCGGCGTTTCAGTGTCGTTGGGGGAAATCAATGGTGAGTTCATGCCTTTTTGGCCTGTAGGAATCGTGCTACCTGGAGCGGCAGTTGGTCTACGTCAATGGGTTTTTGAATATAGCCATCGCAGCCTGCCGCGAGCGTCTTTTCTCGATCTCCTTTCATCACGTTGGCCGTCATTGCCACAACAGGCACGCCAGCCAGGTGCGGCATTTGCTTGAGGCGATGAGTGAGTTCGTAGCCATCAATTTCCGGCAGGTTGATGTCCATCAGCACCAGGTCGGGCGCCATCGTCTCGGCTTTTTGCAGGCCGGTGTTGCCGCTGTCGGCTTCGATGACTTGATAGCCTTCCACCTCCAGCACACGTCTGACCAGCAGGCGGTTTTCTAGATTGTCTTCAATGCACAGGATAATCTTTGAGTCCATAGGCTCGCTCCGAGACCGTCAATAACAACGAATTCGCTGTTCGTCATGGTCTTGACGATCATGCCGTATACGCGGCCGGCTGATCCAGCGTGCAAAGCGCGGTTGAGATCTCTTGCACCGTGCGGCGCGTATATTGTAGCACCAACCCGATCCGGCTGCCCGGCTGGTTTCGATCAAATACCAGGCTCAGGCGCATACCGTTTCCAACCTCGGCAGAATATACGTCATGCGTTTTGCTCTGGTGATAGGCAAAGTTAAAGGCCGGCCCGCCGTTTGCCACCGGGACGAGCTTGAGCTCATCGAACCCGTTGGTCGAGCCGATGCCGGCGATAACGGCGCCGCTGCTGTTGGTCAACAGCACGCCCTGAGCGCCCGTATCGCGCATCAGAGCCGTCAATTGGCGGCGAATGAACTGTGCCGGCCAGCTGTCCACGCCCTCCGGGTCGGCCGCCCGTTGAGAACGCTTCACATCCATGGATGCCTCGCGTAAAGCGTTTGCGACGGTTCCCGTGAATTCTTCAAAAGCAAACGGCTTGCGGAAAAAACGGTAGGCGCCCAGCGCACGGGCGGAGGCTTCGATGTTGGCATCTTGGTATGCGCTGACGAGGATCACGCGCGCGTCAGAGTACATTTCTCGCAAGTGTTCCAGCAATTGCAGGCCGTTCATCCCAAACAGGCGGACGTCAAGAATCACTACGTCAAAGGGCTGCTGGCCCAAGACCTGAAGCGCATCTTCGGCTGAAGACACGCAGACAAATTCAGCATTCAGCCCGGCCACGACCAGGCTTTCACGCATGAACATCAAAGTCCGCTGTTCGTCATCCACGATGAGGACGCGCTGGTCGGCCATGCCTGCTCCCTGGGATGGTTAGGAATCTGTCGTTAGGATACCATGACTGAAGGGAGGGTGGACTTGCAGAATGATTTCAAGAGTGTTACAGAACGATTGCCAACGGCAACATAACCGTAAGGGCGCGGACGGTTGTAACGGCTATGCCGATTGCGGTGGAGAAACAATGATGAAGCAGGACACTGGGCCTGCGAACGGCTACGTATGAACTAGGGAGTGCTGGTTGGAGTAAGTGTGGGCGTTGCCGAAGCTGTCGGCGTCTTGGGCGGCGAGACAGGCGGGGTGAGCGTGGGGGTGGGCGGGATAGGGGTGGGCGGGACGGGCGTGGGCGCACTCTGGGTGGGCAATGCCCGCGTAGGCTCGGTGGCAAAAGTGGCTATGGATGGCACTGTGGGCTGGCCTCCGCGCGGTGTGGGTGAAGCGGGAGATGCCGCGCCCACAGGCGCGGATGTTGGCGCCACAGAGACTGGAACGGTGGGACGAATAGGCGCGGCCGTCACTGTCACGGTTGTGCCCGCCGTCACGGTCGCGCCGCCGCTGGGTGCGCCCAATGGAGCCAGGCGCACATCCACCAGCGGTGTGGCCAGAAAAGTCGTCGGCGCGGGCCTGAAGGTTGCCGCTCCCGGCGCCTGGCCCAGACTGACAAGTGTATAGGGGCGTATCAACAAGCCGACGCCCCAGGCGCACAAGCAACTTGCCACCAGCAGTCCCGCCAGGGCCGCGCGCAGTGCCACTTCCATTTGCCGTGGGCTAACCATGTCAATGAACAGCGAATTCGTTGTCTGCCGCGCGAACGGCGACGGTGAGGTGGTCTCGGCCAGGCCGCCAAAGAGCATCAATACCAGGCCTGCAAACGTGAGAGCAAGTCCGCTGCTTACGCTGCCCAGTTGCGCACCTAGAAGGAAGCCCAGGCTGTCTGAAAGCTGGATGACGCGGGCAAACGCGATCAGCGCCACCAGGTTAATGAGCGCGGCCAGAATCGCCGCCGCCAGCGAGACTCGGCGCAGAGGATGCCACGGGAGCAAGAGGCTGAGCAAAGCCAGCAAGCTCAGACCGAACGTGATCAGCCCGCCGCCGTCCACGCCCCGACGCGCCAGGTCGCCGGCGACAAACGAGGGCAGGTTCGTCCAGGGCAGCCAGGCGGCCAGCATCACCAGCAGCGCGCCGATGACGACGAGGACGCGCGTGTCGAACTTGAGCACCACAGTGCGGTCCATGCCCGGCTTATCTTCCCTTCACACGCGTGCCGCAGCGCGGGCAAAACACATCGTCGGGCCGCAGCGACCGGCCACACTGCGTGCAAAAAGTCGGTGCGTCATCGCTTGTCTCCGGCGTGAGCGTGACAGTCGCGGCGGCAGTCGGTCGAGGCCGCGAACGCGGCGCGCGCGAGGTGCGCACGCTCCGGCGGCCTTTGGCGCGGCTGTACTTGGGCGGCTGATAAGGACGGAACGTCTCAGTCCTCTGCGAGCGCACGTACCACGCCACTCCGCCGACGATGAGCGCCAGCCCCATTACGAGCGCGATGATGAGCGGCCACTGAGAAGATACGGCCGCCGCCGGGCTTGTGGCAGCCGCCGGTCGTGTTGGAACAGGTGTCACCAGTTGCAGGGCTTGGATGGACGTACGATTGTCTTCGCGGTGGTAGCTCAACGAAATTGCCAGCGGTTGACCGGCGTTGAGCGCGCCTTGATTCAACGAGTGAGCCACCAGCCCTTCTTCGTCGGTGGCGCCGGGCGGCAGGGCCGGTGTGGCCTGAAAGTTGGTTGTGCCGGTTGGCTCGCGCACGTTGAGCGTCACTGCGTCAGCGGCATAGTCGCCGGGCCACGTCACCGTGTAGCGCCGGTCAAAAGTCACCGTGTTGAGCTTGTCGTAGAATTCCAGGTTGAACAGGCGCGAGGGCGGAGAAAATGTCACTTCGGTCCAGTCGCCGTTGCGCGCCGTGGTGACCTTTTTGGCGGCGATCAGTTCTGTCCATTGGTTAATGGGCACGGTCTCGTTGCCGGCCTGAGGCGAAGCCACCGCCGACGGCTCGCCGGCCGTTGCAGGAATGCGAAGCGTAACTCGCTCGGGCACAGGCGCGTTCGCTGCGAACTGCCCGCGATAGATGACCAGCGCGGTTGCGGGCCGGTCGAATTCCGGCCACACGTCAATGACGAGCGACGCCAGGCGGGGCGTGGTCTGCGCCAAGGCCTGCGGAACCGGCGCCAAGGTTTGCGCCAGCAGCATGAAACCCATCACTCCCAAGAGAACCAGGCGACGCACGGCACTTGCTCCTGATAAAATGGCTTGATCATATCGGTAGCTATTCTATCATGGAATCGCGGTCTAGGCGAGACTCGCCGGGCCGACACTCTGCCAAGATTATGGTACACTTGCTATGCCATCTTATCAAAGCGAGTGAAACATGAGTGACTTGACCCAGTTCAAATGCGTGCCATGCCGCGGCGGTGAGCCGACCGTCACAGATGCTGAACTCGTCGAGCTTGCGCCTCAGGTGCCCGATTGGCGAATCGTAGAGCGAGATCGCAACGACTTTATCATGGCGGCCAAGACGGATCAGTTGTATTCCGCTCAGTGAAATATGACCTTCGCAAGGGTCGGATGAGGACAAGATGGGAGCCAAACTCTGCCCCAAAATCATTTTGGAGGGCACACGCCTGACGCTCAAAACCGAAATCGCGTTTGCACTCAACGAGCATCCCCGCATCGTTGGGCCGCGCAAGTATCGCTATCACTCCCCGCTGATTTCGGCGGAATGGTGTGCGTTCACCAACTTTCCGTGGGGGCGCGGCCTCATCAACTTCCAGCCGCAAGAAGAAGCGCTGGCGATGGAAACCTATCACACCTGGCTGCGGTTGTTCGAGCTTCAGCGCTACTATTCGTGGATCGTGGATCGCTTCCACATTTCCACACGGGCGTATCAACTGAGTATGCATGGTAAGGAGTATGACTTGCATTGGATCGAGGAGCGCTTGGCCGCGTTGGGCTTTCACCTCGTGTTCTGCACGCGCACGCCCGAATCGTTCGAGGCGGCCCGCGTGGAACGGCTGAAGGTGTCGGGCAATCCGGCGCAATACGACAACCTGCAAGTCTTTATGGACGAACAGGAGCTGATGCGCCGCCTTGTGGGTGAATCCATCTTGCCCAAGTTGGAGCTGGACATCTCGGATAGCGCCGTGGCCCGAGCGGCGGAGTGCATTGCCGATTGGATGACCGAGACCGGCGGGCTGTGGGCAAAGGGTTGACCGCTTTCCTGGCTCGGAGTATACTCAAGGCGTCAACGTGCTTCGACCTGAGCCGGCCCTCAGGAAAAGAGTCCAGTCAATGGGTCAGCGGGCCGGCGCTCCCCATGTCAACATTCACACGAGGAGGAGAACATGAAAGCGACCCGCCTGTTGTTTTCTCTGCTTGTCGTCGCCGTGCTCGGCCTGAACCTGGTCGGGTGCGGCGCCCCCGCCACGTCCGCGCCGCCGACCTCGGCTCCCGCTCCGGCGCAGCCCACGGCGGCCCCGGCCCAACCGACTGCCGCTCCGCCCAAACCCACGGCAGTCCCACCCACCGCGACCTCTGCTCCACCGCCCACGCTGGTCATGGTGACGAATCTTGACGATGTGGTCACGCTCGACCCGGATCAAGCCTACGAGACCACCAATCTGATGATTCACAACTCGACCTATGACACGCTGGTTGAGTACAAGGCCGGCGACCTGACCAAGGTGACCCCGCGCCTGGCGGACAAATGGGACATTTCCCCCGACGGCTTGAACTATACTTTCTATCTGCATCCGGGCGTCAAGTTCAGCTCCGGCAATCCGGTGACGGCAGAGGACGTGCGCTTTTCCTGGACGCGGCTCAAGAATCTCAAGGGCAATCCCTCGTTCTATGCTGACCCGATCACGACTGTTCAAGCTTTGAACGACACGACCGTCAAGGTCACCTTGACCGATCCTTCGCCGGCGTTCCTGAGCATCGTCGCCGCACCCGCTCTGAGTGTTCTGGACAGCAAGCTGGTCAAGAGCAAGGGCGGGACGGACGCCGCCGATGCGGACAAGACCGACAAGGCCAAAGACTGGCTCGATCAGAACTCGGCGGGCAGCGGCCCGTTCATCCAGACGAGCTGGAAGCCCAAGGCCGAAATCGTGCTGGAGGCCAATCCGAACTATTGGCGCGGCAAGCCCAAGCTCGGCAAGGTCATTATCAAGCATGTGGCCGACCCGACCACGGCCCTGCAGATGCTCCAGCGCGGCGACGCCGACCTCGTGCAAAGCCTTGACCCGGATCTGGTCGAGCAGGCCAAGGCCGATGCCAAGCTCAACGTCGTCATTGGCCAGACGCTCGACCAGAACTATCTGGCGATGACGTCGAGCGCGGCGCTATCCAAGCCCCTCTCCGACAAGCGCGTGCGGCAGGCGATTGCGCTCAGCGTTGACTATGACGGGCTGATCAAGGCAATCCTGCGCGGATATGGCAGCCGCGCGCCCAGCATCATTCCGCTCGGCGTGTTGGGCGTAGATCCCAAGATGACGCAGGGCCGCGACCTGACCAAGGCCAAGGCGCTGCTCAAGGCGGCCGGGTACGAAAACGGCTTTACGGTCGAGTTGGCCTACGGCTCGAATCCCACGCGCGAGACCATTGCCGCCAAGCTCAAGAACGACTTCAAGGAAGCGGGCATCACCGCCAACCTCAAGCCCATGGAGCAAAGTGTGTACTTGACCGACATGCGCGCGCAAAAGCTGGCCATGGCTTTTGGCGGATGGACGCCTGACTATCTCGATCCGACGATGTGGACGGATTACTTTTCATACGCGGACCGGGGCATCGCCAAGCGCATGCTCTACAACAACCCCGAAGCAGAAAAGTACGCCAAGATCGTCGGCACTGAGCTTGATCCAGCCAAGCGCGAGCAGGCCATCAAGGACTTGCAAAAGGTGCTGATGGACGACATGGCGTTCACGATGCTCTATCAGAACCAATCCCTGGCTGCGATGTTAAAGACGGTCAAAGGCTTTGCCTATCACCCGGTGAATTTCGTCAGTTTCTTTGACTTGAGTAAGTAAGTCGTGTTGGGCCTGACAGGTCTCGCAATCCAGACCTGTCAGGTCTATTTTCATCTCGGAGATCACGATGGGCCTGTCCGGTCACATCATCCGCCGCTTGTTGCTCGTCATCCCCATGCTCATCGGGGTCACGCTGCTCACGTTTGTCGTCTCACACCTTGTGCCAGCCAACCCACTCGTCGTCATCGTCGGCGAAAAGGCGCTGGACAAGCCCGACATTGTCAATGCTGCAATTGAAAAGTGGGGACTGGACAGATCGCTGCCCGAGCAATACCTGGTTTATCTCTGGAATCTGGCAAGTGGCGATTTGGGCACATCGTTCAAAACCAAGCGACCGGTCGCTCAAGACCTGAAAGATTTTTTGCCGGCTACTATCGAGTTGGCGTTTGCTTCGATGCTCTTTGCGCTTGTCATCGGATTGCCGCTGGGAATTCTGGCTGCGATCAAGTCGGGAAGCTGGGTGGATCACCTGTCTCGGCTGGTGTCTCTGCTGGGCGCTTCGATGCCGCCGTTCTGGTCGGGGCTGATGGTGCTGTTCCTCTTTTATTACAAGCTGCAAATCCTGCCCGGCCCTGGACGGATTGACAGCCGCCTCACCGCGCCGCCGACCACCACGGGTCTGTACCTGGTGGACGCTTTGTTGCGAGGCGATTGGCTAGCCTTTGGCAACTCGCTACAACACCTTATCTTGCCTTCGGTTGTTTTGGGTTGGTTCACACTGGCGTTGATTTGCCGCATCACGCGTGCGTCACTCTTGGAAGTCCTTCGGATGGATTACATTCGCACGGCACGCGCCAAGGGCTTGCGCGAGCAGACGGTAATTCTGGTTCACGCGCTGCGCAATGCGTTCATCCCCACGCTCACCGTGCTGGGGCTGGCCTTTGCCGGGTTGATGACCGGGGCCATCATGACCGAGACGATTTTTGCATGGCCGGGCATCGGGCGTTATGCTGTCGAATCGGCGGCGAACCTGGACTATCCGGCTGTGTTGGGCGTTACACTCTTGATCGCCGTGATCTATATCCTGATCAATCTGCTGGTGGATATTTTGTACGGTGTGCTCGATCCTCGCATCCGGGAGTAACGCATGGCCCAGGCCGCTCTCACTCGCAAGGCAATTGCATCTGAATCTCCCTGGCGGCGCAGCCTGCGCATCCTGGCCCGTAATCGCATGGCCATGGCCGGCGCGGCGATCATTGTGCTGTGGGGCATCGTCGCGGTGGCTGCGCCCATCATCGCGCCGTACGACGCGCTGGCGCAAAAGATTGAGGATCGCCTCAGCCCGCCTTCGGCCACACATCTGTTTGGCACGGACGAACTGGGGCGGGATGTATTCAGCCGAGTCGTCTATGGCGCGCAAATTTCTCTGCCGGTCGGTCTGTTGGTTGTTTTGTTTGCGACGCTGTTGGGAGCTTTGGTGGGAGCATTGGCGGGCTACATTGGTGGAGTGTTCGATCTCCTCATCATGCGCCTGGCCGACATTACGCTGGCGTTTCCGTCCATCGTGCTGGCGCTGGCGATTGCGTCCGTGCTGGGGCCAAGCCTCAAGAATGCCGTCATCGCGATGATTTTGGTCTGGTGGCCCGAGTACTCGCGCCTGATGCGGGGGCAGGTGCTCAGCGTCCGCAACAACGAGTATGTGGTGGCAGCGCGGGTCTTGGGCGCGCCGGGTGGACGCATCCTGCTGCGGCACATCATACCCAACACACTCGCTCCCATCATCATCAAGGCCTCGCTCGACGCGGGCAGCGCCATCCTGACTATCGCGGCGTTGAGCTTTATCGGGTTGGGCGCGGTTCCGCCGACGCCGGAATGGGGCGCGATGATTTCGATGGGCCGCTTCAAGTTCTATCAGTGGTGGCTGACGACCTTCCCCGGCCTGGCCGTCCTCAGCGTTGTCCTGGGGTTCAATTTTTTGGGTGATGGCGTTCGCGATGCGTTCGATCCCCGCATGACGGGTACCTAGACCCGCTCGACCGGGCCATAGATCGCGGGCCGGGCTGTCTGGGCTGCCCAGCGCCGGTTGCCCAAGTCATAGTGCCACCACTCTTGCTCATAGTTTATGAACCCGGCTTGCACCATAAGATGGACCAGCAACCGCCGGTGCCGGAGGAATTCTAGTTCTTGCGCCGCGAGAGGCCGCTGCTCTTGAAGGACCTCGTAATAGCGGGTCATGGCGCCGTCGGAAAAATCATCGAACCCGGTGCCCATTGGCAGCGCGTCTCCCTGCGCATCGCCCAGCGTCACGTCCAATGCCCCGCCGGTTAGATGCGGCGAAGGCTGCGCCGGGTCGCGTGATGGAAACGCCACAAACCTCCGCGTCCTTGCATCGAGTTCATCTTCCGAAGCATGGGGATGCTCGTGGCAAAGTCGCTCTTTGTATGCATCATACAGCGCCTTTTGCACGGCAACGGGCCGCCAGGCATCCCAGATGATGAGCGTAAGGTTTAGGCTATGCAACCTATCGGACATCTGGGCGAGCTTGCGCGCCACGCCTTGACGGCAATAGCAACAGTCAAGCGAATGTGGCACGCCACGCAGCCGGTATTGCGGGTTGCACCGGATCGCCAGGGAAACAACGCTCGTCATCGCCACAAGTGGCTCGCCACATTCACGGCTGGTAACTGCGCTCCAATCTGCTCGGCCATTCTCGGGGGGAATAGGACGGTTCGCCAACTCGACTGGGTTCTGGGACATGAGCTACCTCACGGTGGATGTAGGTGTTTAGTTTGTGCGCCAATGAGGCGAAATCTGCGTTGACGACCTAACCAAAGCGCGGTAAACTATAGGCGCACGCGGGCCCGTAGCTCAATGGCAGAGCAGCGCTCTCATAAAGCGTTGGTTGATGGTTCGAAACCATCCGGGCCCACCAGCCATTCGCGGCGCAGCCTGATAAGCAGGCTGCGCCGCGCGCGTACTAGACCCGAAGGGCCCATGGTTTCACTCGCGCAAGTGACAGGTGTCGTTCAGAGACACGAGCGTAGACTCGCCCGTTGGCGCATCCACCTCGAACACGTTGATGGCGCACGTGTCCTGCCTCAAGTGCCAGAAACGGTCATTGCCCAGTCCCAGCACACCCAGCAGGATGATACGGTTGATGACGGTGTGCCCCACCAGGACGAGGGTCTGCTCCGCGTGACGAGCGGCTAATTCATTCACCGCCGCCATGCCGCGCGTGCGCAAGTCGTCCAGCGTCTCGCCCCCGGGGATGCGGGCCGTGTGCGGCACATTGTACCAGGCGTATAGAGTTTCCGGCCAGCGTTCCTTGACCTCGTCGGGCGTCAGGCCTTGCCACGCGCCATAGTCAATGTCGGCCATGCCGGCGTGGATTTGCACCGGCAAGTGCAAGTGTCTCGCGATCGCTTCAGCCGTTTTGACCGCGCGCGAGAGAGGACTGGAGTATACACAGACCGGTTGCCACTCGCTCGCCACGCGCCTGCCGGTCGCTTCCGCTTGCGCCAGTCCGATTTCATTGAGCGGCACGTCGGCCCGGCCGCGAAAGCGCTCCACTCGATTCCACTCGGTTTGCCCGTGACGGACGAGGATAATGCGGGTCACGGCGAAACTCCTCAAAACGAATCGGCGGAGCGAACCGGCCGCTGGCCGCCGACCAATGATGACTACCTATTCTTCATCCCCTGACGGGGATCTACGACTGACCACTGGCTTTATTCAATCCCGTCTGCACCGCATACGCCGCCATCTGCGCGCGGTTCGCCAGATGCAGTTTGTCGAGGATGCTCCGCACATGATTCTTGACCGTGTTCTCGGCAATGTTGAGCGCCTCGCCGATCTGGCGGTTGCTCATGCCCTTGGCGACGCACTGCAAGACTTCGCGCTCGCGCTCGGTGATCTCTTGCGGCCAGTCCGCCGGTCGAGGTTCGGGCTGAACCGGGCTTTTGGCAAACTCGCGCAGAATCTTGGCTGCCATCAGCCGGTTGATGGGCGCTTCACCCGCCGCAACACCGCGCAGCCGGGCGAACAACTCGTCAGGTTTGATGCTTTTGAGCAGATAGCCCATCGCCCCGGCGCGGATGGCCGCAAACAGGTCCTGGTCGTCGTCGGAAACCGACAACATGACGATCTGCATGTCTGGCATCTCGCGCATAATGAGCCGCGTGGCCTCGGGTCCCGTGGAACGCGGCATGGTCACATCCATCAGGATGAGGTCGGGCTTGAGCACCTTGGCTTTCTCTACACCCTCAAAACCGTCGCCGGCCTCACCGACGATGTCAAAGTCGGGCTGGCTGTTGAGCAGGTTGGCGAGGCCCTTGCGGAACAAGATGTGGTCGTCTACCAAAAGAATTCGCATCGGCACAGTGGCGCCTCCTTCGATCCTCAATCCGTGACTTCTTCGAGCGGCACCTGGCGTTCGGGCGCAAGCTCCGAATCGCACGGCACGCTCACGGTGATGCGTGTCCCGCCGCCGATTTGCGTTCGCACGTCCAGCAAGCCGCCGATACTCGCGGCGCGTTCGTTCATCGTCGTCAATCCAAAGTTCTTTTTGTTCTGGCCTGTGAGCACCGCATCCATGTCAAAGCCCTGGCCGTCGTCTTCGATGCACACCACCAGCCGGATGCCACGCCGGGTCAGATCCACCTTGGCGCGTTGAGCGCGGGCGTGCTTACGGACGTTGGTGAGCGCCTCCTGGATGATGCGCATGAGCTGCACTTCGGCCATCGGCGCAAGGACAACGGCGCGCGCGCCGTCCACCGCATGAAAATCCGTCTCGATGTTGTTGCGCAGGCCAAAGTCCAGCACGAATTCTTTGAGGGTCGGCGTAAACTCGACGCCTTTGGGAGAGGTGAGCCTGAGCGCGGTGATGGCTTCGCGCACATCGCGGTTGGCGGCGTCAATCACCTCGGCGGCTTCGGCTAGTTCCTTGCGCGCCTGTTCCGTCTGTCCGGCTACGAGGAGGCTCTGCGTCACGCTCACGCGCATGTTGAGCAGCGCCAGCGCCTGCGCCAGCCCGTCGTGAATCTCGCGGCTGATGCGCTCCCGCTCCTGGACGACGACGAGGTGCTCCACCTGACGCGAAAGCTCCTGGACGCGCCGCTCCATCTCGGCGTAAAACTGCGCGTTCTCAATCGCCGCGCCAAGCTGGTTGCCCAGTGTGGTGAGCAACTCTAGGTCGGCCGTCGTGAACTCGCGTCGAACGCGCGAGTTGACCGTGAGAATGCCCATGGCGCGGTCGTGCGAGCGCAACGGCACGCTGGCCAGGCTGCAAAAGCCGTGGCGTTTGCAGGCGACGCGCGTGGCGCGCGCGTCGCTGCGCAGGTCCGTCACCACCACCGGCTGCACCGACGAGGCGACCAGTCCACACAAACACTCGCCCATGCCGATGGTGGCCTCTTCGGCCAGGAACGACACCGGAGCGCCGACGGCGGTTTCCAACTTGAGATTCTGGCCTTCGTTGCTGACGAGGTGAATATGCGCGGCGTCTACATCGAGCACCGTCTTGACGCGCTCCGCGCCCTGCAGCAGGACTTCGTCCATCCGCAGCGGACTGCCCAGGCTTTGCGCCATATCGTGAAGCGCCGTGAGCCGTGTGTTCTGCATGGATAAATCAGAGGTGCGCTGCGCCAGCTCTTCCCGGAGGGCGCGCTTCTGTTGGGCGAGTTGGCTGGGCTGCCAGGCGGCAAAAAAGGCCACGCCAGCCAGCATCAACACAAGGATCAGCGCTCCGTCGGCTCGTGTGTCGTTCAGCAGGGTCAACAGGGCGATAAAGGCTCCCAAGGCCAATAGGACAACGACGACGGGCAGGATGATTTGCCATTCAATCTTGGTCCGGTTACGGTCCATCCGTTTCTTTCTCCCGTTGTGGGCATCATTATAGCACAATCGTGGGGCAAGCTGTCATCTTGCCCTACACGTCGCGCCGTTGATTTCTGCGCCTGTTCAGGTATAATCTCTGTGACGGAGGTATCTATGGAGCAACGCACCTATCACGGCGATCTCGAGCCGGACGAGTTAGCCAACCTGCTGATGGCGCAGTTCAACCAGGGCAATTCTGCCGCCCAGCGATACAACCAGGGCGACCGCGTGATGGTGCAGGTGGGCACGCGGGACAGCCGTGGCCGCGTGGAGAATGCGCTGGCCGTCACCATCAGCAAGACGCCCGACGGCGTGAATGTGAGCGTGGGAGAGCAGCAATGGCTGGGCGCAGCCGCCGACCTGGCGCAGGCCGGGTTGGGCGCACTGTTCAACCCGCTGTCGCTGTTGGGCAACCTGGGCGAAATTGTGAGCGACGTGAGCAGCTTTTCGTTGCCGCAACAGGTCTGGCAGACGGTGGACAAGTACAGCCAGAGCGTGGGCGCGGGCCTGGGCGGCGACCCGGCCAAGCGGGCCGTGGCGTGCCCCTATTGCGGCGTGGCTAACTCGCCCGGCGCGCCGACGTGCACCGGCTGCGGTGCGCCGCTGGGCGAGGCTCAACCGGTGTATTGCCCTCAGTGCGGGCAGGCTGAGCCGCACGGCAGCAAATTCTGCGCCCGCTGCGGCGCTAAACTGATCTAAGGTCAAAGGCGGCTGCAGATTGAACCCACCCCCGGCCGGGTTGGCAGGCCGGGGGTTTTGTTTGACAAGCCTGCGTCAATTGGTTATAATTCCTATCAATTCACTAGATTTTATAGGAATTACACCATGAAACTTTCCAAGCGAAGCGAATACGGCCTGCGGGCGCTGCTGGACCTGGCCGCGCATGCCGACCAAGGTCCCCTGCGGCTCAGGAATTTGGCCGAGCGCAACAATATCCCGGTCAAGTTCCTGGAGCAGATTTTCGTTACTTTGCGCAACACGGGCGTTATCCGCAGCCAGGTGGGTGCGCACGGCGGTTACACGCTGAGCCGCCCGGCCGAAGAGATCACGCTGGGCCAGGTCATCCGCGCGCTCGATGGCACGATTGCGCCGGTGGGCTGTGTCAGTGTCATCGCCTATGAGCCGTGCACCTGCCCCGACGAGCGCACGTGCGCGCTGCGCGCGGCGATGAACCAGGTGCGCGATGCGATTGTTGCGGTGGTGGATTACATGTCGCTGGCTGACGCAGTCTCGCGCGGCCGAGCCTTGTCGAACGTCAAACCTCAAGCATCAAATCCCAAACCGTCAAAACGGTCAAGGCGCAAAGCCTGAGAATCCAAATCGGACGCAAACATCGTCAGAGGGGGAGCTGTGAAACTCGAATTACGCTCCGTGAGCAAAACATTTTTGAGTCGCCGGGGCGACACGCGCGCGTTGAACGACATCACGCTCAACGTGACGCCGGGCGAGTTTGTGTGTTTGCTGGGGCCTTCAGGCTGCGGCAAGTCCACGCTACTTAACCTCGTCGCCGGGCTGGAAAAACCAGACGCCGGCCAAGTGATGGTGGACGGGAATCCGGTCACCGGGCCCGGGCGCGACCGCGTGATCATCTTTCAGGAAGCTGCGCTATTTCCCTGGCTCAACGTGCAGGACAATGTGGCGTTCGGGTTGGCAGCCGGGGGAATGTCCCGGGCCGAGTGCGTGGACAAGGCGATGCAATACCTCCGGCTGGTTCGATTAGGCAGTTTCAAGAAAGCGTTCGTCCACGAGCTTTCCGGCGGCATGAAGCAGCGCGTCGCTCTGGCGCGTGCGCTGGCGCTAGAGCCTCAAGTGTTGTTGATGGACGAGCCGTTCGCCGCGCTCGACGCGCAAACGCGCGACTCGCTTCACGACCAGTTGCAAGACATCTGGGCACAGACCGGCAAGACGATTCTGTTCGTCACGCACAACGTGCGCGAGGCGCTGGTGCTGGGCGACCGGGTGCTGCTGATGTCGGCGCGGCCGGGGCGCATCAAGCGCGAGTTCAAGTGCGAGCTGCCGCGCCCACGCCACATCGAAGACTACGCGCTGGTGGACGCCACGCGCCAGGTGTTGGCCGACCTGCGCGAAGAAGTGCTGGCGGCGCAGCAGGAGGAGGTGGAACATGAGCGGCTGGCGGCTTAGGCTGGCGTTCTTTGTGGCGTTGCTGGCGGTGTGGGAGGCGCTCTTCCGGCTGCGCCTCTGGCCTTCGTATGTCTTTCCCTCCATGTCCAGTGTGGCGGCAGCGTTGATTTCGGGCCTGGCCGACGGCTCTTATCCGCGCGCGATCGCCGTGAGCCTGCGGCGCATCCTGATCGGTTACGGACTGTCATTGACCATTGGCATTCCGCTCGGATTGTTGTTGGGCCGGGTCAAGTTCGTGCAGGACACACTCGGTTCGATCGTGCTGGGCTTGCAGGCTCTGCCCAGCATTTGCTGGCTGCCGCTGGCACTGTTGTGGTTTGGGCTTTCGGAAAAAGCGATCCTGTTCGTCGTGGTGATGGGCGCGGTGCTGTCGGTGACGCTTTCCACCGCCGACGGCGTCCACAACACGCCGCCGCTTTACCTGCGCGCGGCGCGGACGATGGGCGCGGGAGGCTTGACGCTTTACACGCGTGTCATTTTGCCTGCGGCTCTCCCGGCCATCATTTCGGGGATGAAGCTGGGCTGGTCGTTCGCATGGCGGTCGCTGATGGCGGGTGAACTGCTGTACATGAGCGTGAGTCTGGGACAGCTCTTGACGATGGGCCGCGAGCTGAACGACATGGCGCAAGTCATCGCCGTGATGATCGTCATCGTCGCCATTGGCCTGTCGGTGGATCGCGCGCTGTTCAGCCCTGTCGAGCGGCGCATCCGAGAGCGGTGGGGCCTGCAGCACGCGGGTTGATTTTTGTCTTGACAAGATGGCCTTTCGTCTCTACAATGGGAGCAGCCTGGGCCAGGGAAAAGGAACACTATCGAATGAGCGCATGCATGTGTCTGGGGCGGGGACTGTAACCACCGCCTCGCTTTTGAGTATTTGAACGACGGTCAACTGCCGCGAGCGGCGGACAGCTTCCCCGCAGAATTGGGTGTGGTGGTCTGTTGCTTTGGGCTGCCTTACCGCACCGGTAGGGCGCGCAGTTGGCTGTCGTCTGTTTTTTTAACCATGGTTGTTCAATGATCTTACAGAGGGAGATTCAAATGAAAATTGCAAATAATGTCACCGAGTTGATTGGCAATACGCCGCTGGTCCGCCTGAACCGCCTGACGCAGGGCGCTCTGGCCGAGGTCGCCGCCAAGCTTGAATTCTACAATCCAGCCCACAGCGTCAAGGATCGCATCGGCGCGGCGATGATTGACGCCGCCGAACAGGCTGGACTCATCAAACCGGACACCATCATCGTCGAGCCGACGAGCGGTAATACCGGCATCGCGCTGGCGATGGTGTG
>CAYGWJ010000374.1:0-5550 GCA_964353405.1 uncultured Anaerolineae bacterium | reverse complement strand
CCCAACAGTGCGAGCCGTCCCTGTTTCCCGTTTGGGCGATGGTAACGACCAACCGGGTCAGGCTGACGCAATTGCTCTGGCTGTGGCGGGAAGCAGCCTTGCGCCATCACATGCGCCCGTTGCGATTCTACATCGCGGAATGGAGTGCTGTCATCAGCGGGCAACCCGATGTCTGGCGGCGAATCGGGAATGAAGGAATGCCAGTGTGCCTGTTTCAGGGCGAGCCGGGACAAACCGGTTTTGTACTTGAACCGCAGACGGCCCAGTCTCTTCGCCCAGGTTTTTCTGCAGATCGCGTGCTGAACGGGCAGACTGAGCGACATGGATTGGCACGTGCTCATCTGTCTGTGCCAAACCGATTCACCCGGCGGGTGCTGAGGAGTGTCGCGAACTGGCCGCTCTTGTCGCTCTCGGAAGCGGCCCTCTTGCTATCGGATGAGCACGAAACCAATGTCAGGTCTGCTTTGCGCAACCTGGTAAAGCTTGGACTGATTGCCGAGTATCTGCGTCCGCAGGAGCCGACCCGCTACTACCTGACTTTATCGGGAGTGCAGTTGTTAGCGGCAGCCTCTGGCTTTGAGCCAGGACGCTACGTGCATTACCGGCGATGGCCGACCAAGACCAGGCCGCGTGGTCCGGCAGTCCACTCCACTCGCCGGCGCAAAGAGTTGGACATCGGGATACTCGTGCGACACTTTCAGCACACGCGAGATGTTCGAGCCTTCATGGTCTCGCTGGCGAACGTCGCCCAGCGCTACCGCCAACTGCGCTTCGATCACGCTCTGATGGTATGGGACGAGAGCGAGTGCCGAAGATATTATCAGGCTGAAGGGCGGCGACGTGCCCTCGTGCCGGACTCGGGCGGCGTGTACCGGATCGGGCAAGATGCGTACGAGTTCTTTCTCGAAATCGATCGCGGGACGATGTCGCGCAAGAAGCTGGCGCGCAAGTTCGATTGTTACTACACCTACCGGCAGACAGGTGAGTATTTGCATGGAGGCACTCGTTTGCCGCGCCTGCTGGTGATCGTGCCAGACGAAGGACGCGCTCACCTGGTTCGGAAAGTGATCCTGGAACGGGCCAAGCTGGCCGGCTTGACGCCGCTAGATGCCTGGATCGCCGTGCAGGACACACTGAACACATGCGGGCCGGCAGCGCCGGTGTGGCGGCACATTGTGGACTGGAAGATGTGCCGCTGCTTCGATGGTTTCGAGAACGCAGATCAGATGCCCAGGCCGTTGAACCTGGCGCGGTTGAGTAGAGATGTGGCGAGCGCCATGCGCAGAGACAGGACGATCCGCAAGCGACGAGCGTCGAAGGGCACGTCATGATGCGCGGCGACCTGTCTTCACTCTGATTTGAGGCAGCCTATGATTCATGCACGCGCCATTCCTGCACTGATCACTCTCATACTGGTGATGCCATTCATCAAAGTCAGTGATTATGCCATGGCGCAGTCACCCAACTTGCTCACGAACCCCGACTTTGAAGATGAAGGAAGATGGCTCTTCCAGGATGGCGTGCGCGAAATCGCTATACCCCCTGGTGGCTGGTTTGCCTTCTGGCGTCCCAGCCCGCCGGACGACTTGCTGCTGCCTTCAAACTGCCCGCGCCGGTCTGACTTTGGCTGCTACTGGGCGCGTCCCGAGTTTCGTGACGTGAAAGCGTCCGACTTTCCGAATCGTGTCCATTCAGGCGCGCGCGCTGTCCGCTATTTCACCTATGGCAGAATGCATGAGGCCGGTTTATCTCAAGCGGTGGAAGGCATCCCGCTCGGCGTCCAGTTGAGATTCTCTGCCTGGCTACAAACGTGGATGTGCGCGAACGCCCCGGCGTGTAAGGGCGGCAAAGCTTCCGACGCTCCTGCTCGGATGCATCTCCAGGTCGGCATTGACCCGTGGGGTGGCATAGACCCGTGGAGTTCGGACGTGATCTGGTCACCGGAAGGAGAGGCGTTCGACCAGTGGCAACGTTTCCAGGTCGAGGCGATGTCCGAAGCGGGAGTGGCAACTGTGTTTATCCGGTCGCGCGCTGAATGGGACTGGCCGCGTCTCAACAACGATGTGCATATAGATGACGCTCGCCTGGAGACTGTGCCATCGCCAACACCAGTCAGCGTGTCGGCGACGTTGCCCGGTGTACGGCATCTGGCTACTGCTACTCCGAGCGTCTTGGTGACGCACACCGTCGCTGCCGGAGAAACGTTGGGCAGCATCGCCCTCGCGCATGGCGTTTCGATTGAGCAGATCATGCGGCTGAATCGCCTGTCGCCAGGGCAGGCTATCTATCCGCGCCAAGTGTTAGTGATTTGGGGGACAGAACCTGAAGCATTGCCGATTGGACGGTCATCCGTCCTAACGACACCCACAGGGACAATGGTGACGGTCAATGCATCCCCGTGCCAGAATCCAACGCCATTCCTCACATGGACCCTGGGCGGATTCGCGCTCGTGTTCGTTGCCTGGACCGTGATCATGGCAGTACGGCGGATGCAAGATCGGGGCACTTGAACGCGGTGAATGACTAGTCAGATTACCTTTTATATTGTATAATTCTCCTGGCGCGCGAAGTAGACAATATAAAAGGTAATCCCATGACTGACAAGACACTTGGGCCAGCCAGCGCAGAGCTTGTGCTGCGCCTGAGCGCGAATGATAAGACCGTTTTCACGATCGCCGACGCACAAGCTATCACCGGTAAAGACTCTGAAGCTACCGCTAAGCTTCTAAGCCAACTGGCGCGGCGGCGATGGTTGGTGCGACTCGCGCCTGGCAAATACCTGATCGTGCCACTGGAAGCCGGCCTGGAGAACATTCCCATGGCCGACCGATATGTGATCGCCCGGCACTTTGTGGGTTCCATGCGATACTACATCTCCCACTATAGCGCCCTAGAACTGCACCAGATGACCACGCAGCCGGTCAACACAGTCTACGTGACTGTGCCACGACAGCGTGCCAGTCGGCAGATTGCCGGTGTCGAGTATCGCTTCGTCTACGCCAACCAGCGCGCTTTCTGGGGGTTTGAACCATCCTGGGCGACCGAGCAGGAGCAAGTGCAAGTCAGCGATTTGGAGAAAACAGTGCTCGACTGCGCAGCCCGGCCTGAGTTGTGCGGCGGACTTGCCGAGTTAGCCAAAGGGTTGTGGATGCGCAAGAACGATCTGAACGAAGACCGGCTGGTAGCCTATGTCAGGCGACTCGATCACAAAGCGGCTACCAAGCGAATCGGTTTTCTGTTGGAGACTTACAACCTGGGCCACCCAGAAACCATCGCATCCTTGCAAGCACTGGTCAACTCACGTTACTCGCCGCTTGACCCGACATTGCCAGCCCAGGGACCCTATCGCGCTCGCTGGCGCTTGCGTGTGAACCTCGATCCCGAAGAACTGAAAACCACCGTTTGGACGTGAGCCTATGATTTCAACTGCCGAAGTTGCCCGATTGGCCCATCGCCTCGGCGTGGGCGACCGCGTCGTCGAAAAAGACTATGTGCTGAGTTGGCTGCTGGCCGCCATCGCAGAAAGTGACTTGCGGGGTAAACTGGCCTTCAAAGGTGGCACCGCCCTCAAGCGGTGCTATTATCCAGACTATCGCTTCTCCGAAGACCTGGATTTTACCCTCCACGTTGATCTGCCACATGACGACTTGATCGGCGCGTTTGGTGCTGTGTTCCCCTGGTTGAGCCGGCAGGCAAACATCACCCTGACAATCGGAAGCGCAGAGCAGAGCACTCTTGGAAGCAGCGCGCTGTTCATCGACTATGTGGGGCCGTTGCGAGCGCGCCCTGGCTCACGGCATCTGAAGGTGGATGTCACGCGCGGCGAATTGCTGCTGTACCCTTTGAGCGAGCGCAAGCTGGTGGCGCCTTACAGCGACTATCCGGCGGATGCCGCCCTGTCTGTCTACACCCTGGAAGAAATCCTGACCGAGAAGCTGTGCGCCTTGATGGGACGCACCGAGCCGCGCGATCTGTATGACGTCTATTCTCTATTTGAACAGGGTGATCTGGATCTGCAGCTTGTGCCAGAAGGTTTTGCCGCCAAGAGCAAGCATAAAGGTCAGAATTCATCCGGCCTGGATAGGGCCTTGACCAACAAAGCCGAGACCTTTGAAAGGTTGTGGGAATCTCGTCTGGCGGTCCAGGTGCACGACCTACCCCACGCGAACGATGTCTTGCGAACAGTACGCCGGCACTTGCGAGGGCTTGGGTTAATATAGTGACAACCTAAAACTCAAGGTTGTTCTTGTTCGACAGGTCCGTTGGATGGCGCGCAACTGCCTCGACGAGCCTATCTTCGACTTCGCACAAGCTCACAAGGCGCGCTCCTGTTTCCCTTGCAGCTTTCACGGCGGACTCTGTGAAACCATCACGCGCAAATAGCCCGTACTGAACCCGCCAGCCAGGGTCTTTGACTTGAGGCATGACCTGACTGCGGGCGACAAGATCGCTCAATGTGTTCCGCCCCACTCGACCTGCGTTCCAGCGTGCGGTCGCAATAAACAAACGCTGCTGTTTTCGGCTGGTCGCTACCAAATCCAGTCGAGTCGCCTGCCCACGCTGCTGCGCCCAAAACGTCCCGACTGTGTCGGGCATCAGGTCCAATCTACCGTGACCACATTCGATGAAAATCCACTCGCGACACAACTCTTCGAAAACGTCCGCACTCACCGTCGCCAGATCGCCGGCGATGTCTCGGACCGCTCGATTCAGCTTCCCACGCTCGATATCGTCGAGATGGGGAACAATGCAGCGATAGTAGAAACGCAGGAATGGATTGCAGATGTAGTAGCGTCCCTTGCGATGGATCGGCGATAGAACCGAATCACGGCGCTCGACGATGCCCATGTCTTCCAGGCGCATCAGGCATTTGCCCAATCCACGCCGGATGCGCACGTTGCCCGCGATCTCGTCCCACTCGTGAGCGCCTCCGGCGATAGCCGACAGGATAGCTTCGAGGGCGCGTGGGTCTTCGACTTCATCCCGCAACCGAAGCGACGTGTCGGCCAGCATGATGCTGTCAGGCGACAGGCATTTCCTCAACCCTTCGTTGAACGTCGCCGACCGCGCAAAAAAGTCGAGATAGGCCGGGATGCCGCCGGTGATAGCATAGATGGCCACTCTGTCAGCGGGCGAGCGGTCGGGGAGCATCTTTTTCAGCGTTCCAAAAGAAAGCGGGCGCAAGCGGATGTAATAGACGGCTCGCCCGAAAAGAGGTGCGCGGCCCGACAGCACGTCCCGCTCCATGATGCCGACGTGCGACCCCGTCAAGATCAGGCGCATGTTGGGCAACTCTGAGAGGCAGTGATCCCAGGCGATTTGAAAGGCACTGTCTACGCCCTGCGAAGTCATCATCAAACGTGTAAACTCGTCTATGATGACCAACACCGGTCTGCGAGACAACGCGACGATTTCCCCTATCTGCGTAAGGGCTGTACGCCAGTTGGGAAACGAAAAATCACCTGAAGGTGGAGCTTGAACACGAGGAGCGAACTTCACCAACGCTTGCGAAAAGTCGCGCAGTTGGGATGCGGCGTCGAGCGAGGGGAC
>CAYGWJ010000373.1:0-11877 GCA_964353405.1 uncultured Anaerolineae bacterium | reverse complement strand
TTGGATGTCGGTCGAGTCGGACATATGATACTCTCCCCCCATCTTTTACATATGATACTCTCCCCCCATCTTTTCAAGATACGTGAAAAGTATAGCACAGTTCGGGGTCAAGTTGATAATAGACATAGACAGCGTTATAATCTGCCCACTGCACACCGAAATCAAAAATCAGAAATCAAAAATCCGCAATCTCAAATGATCCTTGTCACTGGCGCAACCGGCTTCCTGGGACACAACCTTATCCCGCTGCTCGTCGAGCGCGGGCAGCGTGTGCGCGCGCTCGTCCGCCCTGCGAGCGACCTCGGTTTTCTGCGCGAGTGCGGCGTCGAGCTGGCCCTGGGCGATACACGCGACGCCGAATCCGTCAACGCGGCCATGGCAGGCTGCGACGCCGTCATTCACGCGGCGGGCAAGTTTCGCTTCTGGGGCCGGTACGACGAATTTCATGACGTCAACGTCGAGGGAACTCGCAACGTGCTGGAAGCAGCGCGGCGCGTGGGTGTGAAGCGGTTCATCCACATCTCGACCATCGCCGTCGTGGGCAGCCCACAGCCCGGGACGCTCATCACCGAAGGCACACCCTGCCAGCCTGTGGACGACTATCAGCGCTCCAAGCTCGAAGGCGAAAAGCTGACGCTGGCCTATCACGCCGGGCATGGACTGCCCGCCATTGTTCTGCGACCCGGCGCATTCTATGGCCCCTGGGGACGCTATGCGTTCAACCGGATGTTCTTTGAAGACCCACTCAAGGGCTTGCCGTTGCGCATTCACCACGGCCAGCATATCACATTCCCCATCTTTGTCCCCGACTTGTGCCGCGTCGTCGAATCGGCGCTGACGAAAGGGCGGCCCGGCGAAATCTATAACGTCTGCGGGCCGTGCCTGACACATGACAAAGTCAACCGCATCGTCGCGAGACTGGCAGGCGTGCGGACGTGGATCGAAGCGCCCGGCTGGGGCATGATTGCGCTGGCGCAAGCGTGGACGGCGCTGGCGCGCTTTACCCACGCCGAGCCGTATTACTCGGCCAACATGGTCCCCTACGTCTTTTGCGACTGGAATGTGTCGTCCGACAAGGCTCGCGCCGAGTTGAGCTTGACCGCCACGCCCTTTGAGGACGGGGCGCGGGCGACGCTCGAGTGGTACTGGACACAAGAGATTTTCAGGCGGCCCAATCGTTGACCTCGATTTGCCATAAATCCCCAGTTGCGTTAGAATGGCGCGCTGGTGGTTGGCAACCTCATGTTGCCGTCGCTTTGCAGCCCGCCAAACGCGTACCGATTTTGAGACACCTCTGAAAGGAGACCGTCCCCTCTCATGGAACAGTCACCCAATACACCTGTTGCGCCCAAACAGCCTGGGCTGCCAGAACAACCTCGTGAGGAGGTCAAGCCTGGCGGTTTAACCGGTGTCGATATCCCGGCCTATTTCCGACGCCAGACCTTTAACATTCGTAATCCAAGAATAATCCTGACCGGCGCTGCCATCTTGGTCATGCTGCTGATCCTGGTCTTGCCGCCTGTGCAGATTCCCGCCCGCATCTCGTGGCTGGGTTGCACGGAGGTATCGTCCAAATCGCCGACGGCTTCCGGCCCGGATGGCCTGACGGTTTCAGTTGACTCGGGCACACTGCGGCTCAAGATGAGCAAAACCGCGCCAGGCAAGCTGCCCGCTGCCGCGCTCAAAGCGATTCCCGCCAACTGGACGCCCGTCAGCCCGCTCTACCAGTTGAATGCCTGCGGATCGAACAAGGCGGCGGTCAGGCTCGGTGTCCCGGCGGAAATGGACACGGCCGACACACTCGACCTGATGTCGTGGGATGGCAAGAGCTGGCAATGGGTGGGCAGTCATGCCGATCTCCCCAACGGCGCGCTCATGGCGCAGCTCGATACGCTGCCGCCCAATGCCATCGTCATGCAAACCGCGCCCACTGCGCCTGTGATTGGCGCCGAGGTTCCCGCCGAGGCGACCCTCTCGGACCGTCTGCTGGAAGACGTGAATGAATTTGCCGTGACCGGCCTATTGATCTCGAACGACGGCGCCGTGCAGGGCGACCCGGCCGACCTGCCTGCGCCCATGGACGCTGAGCACGCCATGTTTGCCGCCACGCGCAACTGGTCGCCTGAAGCGGCAGTGAACGTGGGCATGGTGCAAGATGTCTTGTCGGATGCCAAACTGCGCTCGGCGCACGTCAAAGCCTTGACCGATACCGCCGTGAAACTCAAGTACGCCGGCATCGCGGTGGACTATCGGGGCATCCCGGCCGACTCGCGCGAGGATTATGCCAGGTTCGTGACCGAGCTGTCCGCCTCGCTCCACAAGAATCAAAAGCAGCTTGCCGTCGTCGTGCCCCCTGCCCTGCCGTCCGGCGATGAATGGGACACAGCGGGTTACGACTGGAAAGTCATCGGCGCCGTGGCCGACGTGGTCCAGATAGACGCACCCGCCGACCCCGCCGCGTATGGCTCCAGCCGCCGCGTCGAAAAGATGCTGCGCTGGGCTGTGGGCGAGGTCAATCGAAGCAAGCTGCAGGTGGCCTTCCCGGCCTCTAGCGTCAAGCAGACCGACAATACCTTCCAACTGATTTCTTACGAGGACGCGCTCAAGCCCTTCAAGGCCATCCTGCCGACCGGCCTGGACGAGGTCGCGGCCGGCGCGCAAGTCAAACTCTCGCTGGGCAATATCACCGGCCTGCAGTTCGACGAAGCTCTGCGCCTGTATCACTACACGCTCGCCGCCAGCGACGGCCCCACCAGCACGGTCTGGATCAACACCGGTGCTTCGCTGTCACCCAAGCTCGGACTGGCGCTTCGCTTCGGCCTGCGCGGCGCAACGTTCAAGGGGCTGTGGACCTCGAACGAGCCGGGCGTGTGGACGACGCTGGAGCAATATCAGGCCCAGGCCGTGACCGCGGTTCCGGCGCAATTGCAGGTCGTGTGGACGGTGCGCGGTGCAGACGGCGCCCAGTTGCCCGGCGGCGCTTCGCCCCTGACCGACACCGGCTATGTCTTGACTGCGCCAACCAATCCTGGACGCTTGACCATTGCGGCCGCGCTGCCCGGCGCGGCCACGCGCGGCGAGCTGGCGCTCAATGTGACGCAGCCCACGCCCACACCCACGCCCGCGCCGACGGCCGTGCCGCGGCCCACGGCCACACTCGTCCCGGGCACAACCGAAAAATGCCCGGACGCCAAGTTCGTGGCCGACGTGACCGTGCCCGATGGCACGCAATATGACAAAGGCAAGGATTTCCTCAAAACCTGGAAGATGCAAAACAGCGGCGCGTGCGACTGGCCGGATGGAACCGTGGCCGCGTATGCTTCAGGCGAAAAGATGGGTGCGCCGGATAGCGTCAAAATCGGAGCGGTCAAGTCCGGCAATTCGGTCGAGATCAGCGTCAAGATGAAAGCACCGGATCAGGACAACAACTTTAAAGCGACCTGGCGGCTGGTGGATGACAAGGGTAACCTGTTCGGCGAAGCCTTTACGGTCGTCATCGTGTCCGGTCAACCGCAAGCGGTAGCGGCCGCGCCAGCCGCAGGACAGCCGGCCGGCAGCGCTCCACCCCCGCCCGTCCCGGCCGGGACAGCCGGCGGTTTTGAGATCGGCGGGCAAGTCAACACCTTTGCCTTCCCGGACCAGATGCACTATGCCGGAATGAACTGGGTCAAGCATCAGGTGCGCTGGGGACCCGGCGATGACCCCGCCCCGGTCGCGGGCGTGATTGCCGACTCGCACAACAAGGGCTTCAAAGTCCTGCTGAGCGTGCTGGGCGGCGCAAGTGATGCCAAGCCTTCCAACTTTGCGTCCTACGCTGCCTTCGTCGGAGGGCTGGCGGCCCTGGGGCCGGAAGCCATCGAAATATGGAACGAAGAGAACATTGACCGCGAGTGGCAAAACGGCCAGGTCAACCCGGCCACCTACACCGAGCTGCTCAAGAAATCCTACGTAGCCATCAAGAACGCCAACCCCAACGTGATGGTCGTCAGCGGCGCGCCTGCGCCGACGGGATTCTTTGGCGGCTGCGCGCCGGCCGGCTGCGACGATGCGCCGTACATCGCAGGCATGGCGGCGGCCGGCGCGGCGAATTACATGGATTGCGCGGGCATCCACTACAACGAGGGCATTGTCCCCCCGTCTCAGACCAGCGGCGACCCGCGCACCGAGCACTATACCCGCTACTTTTGGGGCATGGTCAACACATACTATAACGCCTTTGGGCGCAAGCTGTGCTTTACCGAGATGGGCTACCTCACGCCGGAGGGATACGGCAAGCTGCCCGGCGGGTTCGCCTGGGCGCAAAGCACGACCATCGCCCAGCAAGCCGATTGGTTGGCCCAGGCCGCCAGTCTGTCTGCCAGCTCGGGCAAGGTGCGGCTTATCATCATCTTTAACGTGGACTTTGACTACTGGGGCGAAGACCCCCAGGCCGGTTTCGCCATCATCCGGCGCGGCGGCGGCTGCCCGGCGTGCGAGACGCTGCACAACGTGCTCGGGACTCGAAGTCGGTAAAACCGTGATCAGATGAACGACGAAAGACAAAGATAAGGCTTTCGTCGTTTGTCTTTTGTCCTTCATCATCTGTGTGCCGAAATGTGATAGAATAGCAGTAGGATGACAGCATGACCTGGTGACGTGCCACTGGGCGGGGACGAATATGCCACGAATTTGCTACTTCTTGGGCATCACGATTCGCATGTTCTACAACGATCATCTGTCGCCTCATTTTCACGCAGAATACGGCAACGATGAAGCTGTTTACGAGATTGAGACTCTGGAGATTCTGAGAGGCAAACTTCCTCGCCGGCCCCATGCCCTGGTAGTAGAATGGGCGACACTCCATCGTCATGAACTGAGAGCAAACTGGGATAGGGCGCGTCAGCAAATGCCGCTGATGGAGATTGAGCCACTCGACTGAAAGGAGGCAGTATCCAATGGAACGTTTGGGACCCTTGGTACGCGTACGAACCGTAGAGCCTTTGGAAGGGTTCAGGCTACGCCTGGGATTCGAAGATGGCACTCAAAAAGAGGTGGACCTTGAGCCTTACCTGAACGGCCCCATTTTCGAGCCTGTGCGAAATGATCCGGCCATGTTCCGCTCAGTGCGGATCGAAGGTGGCACTATAGCTTGGGACAACGGCGCGGACGTGGACCCCGACGTTCTCTACTATGGCCTCACGCCGGCGTGGATGGAGATGGAGCGAGAATTCGCACAAGAGACGCAATGAGCACAAGTAATGAGCAAGGCGCCGCCATCTCCCAAGTGTATACCCTGGAAGAAATAGCTGACTTTTGGGACAAACATAGCCTGGCTGACTATTGGGATCAGACTCACGAGGTTGAGTTTGAGCTCAGAGTCACGCGCCGAAGGCGGGTAACGCTAGACCCAGACGTCTACTCCTGGGTCGAAGCTCAGGCCCACTCACGCGGCATCTCGCCCGAGACGTTGGTCAACCTGTGGCTGGTCGAGCATCGGCAACGGGCATTGGCCGGAGGTGCATAGTGGTGGATGAAAGAATCACGGCAGAGGATTTCTTGCGAGACATCTTGGAGGCCGAGTCAGCCCTACGCTGGTTCGAGCAAAAATACAGCTTGCTGTCCGAGACGTTTTATCGCGTCTATCAACAAGGGCAGCTCCGTGATGAAGACCCAGATGAAATTCAAGAGTATATGGAGTGGGCCGGCTGGTACGAGATACTTGAAGACCGCCGCCGTCGCTACGATCAAGCCGTTCGGCAACGCCTGAAAGAGTTGCCTGCCCCGGCCTCGCTGTTTGATTTGCACATCAGCCGCTTACCGGCGCCGGCCTGACCCATGTCCACGGCCCTGGATTCGTACGCAGAATACTCGCGCCTGATTTTCTCCTTGCTGACCGATCGTGCCACGGTCGAGCGCCACACGCTGGCTGTGTACACGACGAGCCGCACCATCGGCATCACGCGCGGCCAGATTGTCTTTCGCTCCGGCCATGTGCTGCGCGTCTTTGAGCAAGCCGGACATCAAGCATCATCGCATTCCCGCCACGGGGCTATCCTTCACGGAACCGAACCTGCCCCCATTGATCGCCGAAATTGAAGCAATGATCGCTGGGTCACGCCCTAGCGATCAATAGCGCGTTCGTCATTCGCAATTCGACACTCATCAGGAGGTCAAATGTCCGAAGAATTGTTAAAAGCCATGGCACAAAGCGTCATCGAAGGCGACACGGACAAGTCCGCCGAGCTGGCCCAACAGGCGCTCGCTCAAGGCATCGCGCCACTGGAAGCTATCAACAAAGGGTTTGTCCTCGGCGTTAACGAAGTGGGCCGCCAGTACGCCGCGGGCGACATGTTCCTGCCCGACCTGGTGATGGCGGGCGAAGCGATGAAAGCCGCCGTCGCCGTGCTCGAGCCTGAAATGCAAAGGACCGGCGCCGAGCGCAAGATGCTGGGCAAGGTCGTGCTGGGCACGGTCAAGGGCGACATTCACGAAATCGGCAAGACGCTCGTGGGCACGATGCTCACAGCCAACGGCTTTCAGGTGTTTGACCTGGGCACCGACGTGCCGACGATGAAATTCGTGGATAAAGCGCGCGAGGTCAACGCCGACATTGTGGGGCTTTCGGCGCTGCTCACGACGACGATGACGGGCCAGCGTGAAGTCATCGAGGCGCTGGACGAGGCAGGGCTGAAGGGCAAGGTCAAGGTGATGGTGGGCGGCGCGCCCGTCACGCGCAGTTGGGCCGATGAAATCGGCGCGCAAGGCTACAGCGAGGATGCGATCGGCGCGGTGGCAGTCGCCAAGAAACTGATGGGAATCGCGTAACTCGTAAAACGTAATACGTAAAACGTGAGATGTGGTATTTTGCCTTTACGTTTCACGTTTTACGTTTCACGGAGTAAAACCATGCCCGGCAAAATCTCGGCCTACGCCAATCCTCGCATCAAGCTCGAAATCCTCACCGACGAGGACGTGCGCCGCATCCACACCGCCACGCTCGACGTGATTGAAACCGTGGGCGTGCGCTTCCCCAGCCGCAAGGCGCTGGACATCCTGCAAGCTCACGGCGCGACCATTGACCGTAACACCAGCATCGCCAAGATTCCCGGCCACGTGGTCGAAGCCGCGCTAAAGCAAGCACCGCCGATGTACACACTGGCCGCGCGCGACCCGGCGCTCGATCTGCCGCTCGACGGCCAACATTCATATCTCGGCACCGACGGCTGCGGCGTCGAGGTGCTCGACGTGATCACGGGCGAGCGCCGCCGCTCGACGCTGCAAGATGTGGCCGACATTGCCAGGGCCGCCGACTATCTCGACGCGATTGCGTTCCACTGGACGGCGGTCTCGGCGCAGGACAAGCCCAAAGAGACGCGCAGCCTGCACGAATTGCTCGCCATCTGGAACAACTCGACCAAGCACGTTCAGACCGAATCCATTGTCACCGAGCGCGAGGCGCGTGCGTCGGTCGAAATGGCCGCGCTCATCGCGGGCGGGCGCGACGAGCTGCGCCAGCGGCCCGTGCTTTCCAACATGCAATGCACCTTTCCGCCGCTCGGCCAGGATGGCGGCAGCCTGGAGGCCGCGCTGGTGAGCGCCGAGGCCGGCATCCCGGTCGGCTTTATGACGATGACGAGCTGTGTCTCCACCGCCCCGGCCACGCTGGCGGGCAACCTGGTCGTGGGCAATGCCGAAGTCATCAGCGCGCTCGCGCTCATCGAGCTGGCTTACCCCGGCGCGCCGGTCTACTACTCCGCCGCGCAGACGACGATGGATTTGCGTACCGGCGGCTATACCGGAGGCGGCCCGGAAGATTTCCTGTTTGGCGCGGCGACGAATGTCTTGAGTGATTTCTACAACGTGCCCCTTTCGATGGGCGCGTTCGCCACGGGCGCCAAAGAACCCGGCTGGCAGGCCGCGGTGGAAAACAGCCTGTCGGCGTTCATGGCCGTCTCGACCGTATCCGACATGCTGCTGGGCGCGGGCTTGCTGCACGGCAGCCGCATCTGGTCGCACGAGATGCTGCTATTGGACAGCGAAATCTGGAGCATCCTGTGCGCCATGGCCAAGGGCATCGAGGTCACTGACGAGACGCTGGCGCTCGATACGATTCGGGCCGTCGGCCCCGGTGGGAATTTCCTGGCGCAAAAGCACACCAAGCGTCACATGCGCGAGCTGTGGGTGCCCACGCTGTTCGACCACCGGCCGTACAACGAATGGGAGAGTAAGCGCGACGGCGCTCAAGAATGGGCGCGAGAGAAAGCGCAGTGGATTCTGAAGAATCACCAGCCCACGCCGCTTGAGCCCAAGTTACATGCAGAATTATCTCGAATCATTGCGGCGAAGGAACAGTGATGTGTGCTGCGTATTGCGTAAATTAGAGGGGCGAGGGAAAAACATTCTCTCGCCCTTTATTGCCCTGCCTCAACTCATGGCTTTGCTCATCGAGACTTGCTCGACCCTTCCGGCAAGGCCGAAAAGACGGAACTCGCCGCGCGAGATTATAACGAGGCGTTGACGTTCGCTATTTTGAGCTGGTTATTCTTCCCGATGATGACCCCGAATTGCGCCTGTACAACCTCGGATTGCTGGATGCTTATGGGAGTGTGGGCAAGCCCGTTGTCTTTGCGCGGATCAAGTCTGGCCAAAAGGCCGGCCTGAGCCAGTTGATGCCCAACCTCTACGTGCCGCTGGTGGCCTAATCCGCGATGCGTGATGCGCAAAACGTGCGGCATGAGAATCAAGGGCAAGGGATAGACTCTCTTGCCCTTCCGATTTCTTCCAGATGCTCGATTTGATATTTGAGATTTGGCATTTGGCACTTGAAATTGCCTCTTGACACCGCCGGGCCGATTCACTATACTGTAAATGCCTCAGGGAGGCAAGGCGTCTCGGGCGGCTTGAGCGCTCCCACTCAAAGTTTCTTGCTTTTCCAGCGCGGACGAGACTCCCTCGATAGTTATTCCAACCGACCCTCAGACTTGAAAGTTTCGGAAGCATCTATGCCAATGTGTGTGCCACTGGAAACTTGCAAAGTCTAAAGTTCTGAACGATTCACACGGAGGTACAACGCAACACTCGTGCCAGGTGGCTTGCCCCCACGTGATTCGTGCGCCGACTTTTCATCAAACATGCACATCCAAAAACTGCAAGGAGGCAGTCATGAACGCGTCGAGATTGCGCATCACATTCGCTCTCGCCTTGGGCTTGGCGACAGCCGTCGCGATGTTGCTTGTGCTTGAGCCAAGGGGAAATGCCTCTCCAGCTAGTGCCAGCCCAGCTATCGAGTTCCACTCTGAAGACGAAACAACGTCATTGCCTGAACAAGATCAGGCCCAGACTGCACCGGAGCCTTACCTGGTCAAAGACATCAACACCACCCCTGTCAGCTCGCCCCCTGACTGGCTCATGGCGGTTGGCGGCCTCGCGTTCTTTAGCGCAGACGACAGCACCAACAGCAGAGAACTATGGAAAAGTGACGGCACGCCAACCGGCACAGTGATGGTCAAAGATATCAATCCAGGCGGCGCACCTTCCACTCCAAGATACATGGTCGAATCCAACGGCACAGTCTTTTTCGTCGCCAACGATGGCACGAGCGGATCCGAGCTATGGAAGAGTGATGGCACACCAGCCGGTACCGTCTTGGTCAAAGACATCCGGCCCGGAAGCAGTTCATCTTCCATTTCGAACCGGGCCGATGTCAGCGGCGCGCTGTTCTTCAATGCCAACGATGGCAGCCACGGCAACGAATTGTGGAAGACTAACGGCACATCGGCTGGCACCCTCATGGTCAAAGACATCAGCCCCGGAACAACGTCCTCCAATCCGTTCCTCATGAGGAATGTTGACGGCACGCTGTTCTTCGCCGCCGACGATGGCACGCACGGACGCGAGCTGTGGAAGAGCGATGGCACGCCCACGGGCACCCTCATGGTCAAAGACATCTTTACGGGAAGTGATAGCTCAGTGTCATCACCTGTCGTCAATGTGAACGGCATAGCTTTCTTCGGCGCCAATGATGGCATCTACGGCACTGAGCTCTGGAAAACCGACGGCACGCCGACGGGGACAGTCATGGTCAAAGACATCAACCCAGGGAGCAATCCCTCATACGCAGGTCCTCTCATCAATATGAGTGGCACTCTCTTGTTCACTGCCGATAATGGCTCTGGATACGCCTTGTGGAAAAGCGACGGCACAGAAACCGGCACCGTCATGGTCTCAGGGGCGGCGTCTTATCCAGGCAACATGACCGTTGTCGGCAACGCAGTGTTCTTCTCCGCGTATGATTTCACCAATGGTCAAGAATTGTGGAAGACCGACGGCACTTTAGCGGGCACCGGTTTGGTCAAAGACATCAACCCAAGCGGTGACTCGTCCCCCAGTTGGCTGTGCAACCTGGACGGCACTCTCTTTTTTGCCGCCGATGATGGCAGTAACGGAACCGAGCTGTGGCAGAGCGACGGCACGCCCACGGGCACCCTCCTGGTCAAAGACATCTGGCCGGGGATCAATGCGTCGTCCCCACTCTCCCTGACCAATGTGGGCGGCAAGCTCTTTTTCGCCGCCGACGATGGCGTTCACAAGACCGAGTTGTGGATAAGCGACGGCACCCCGACCGGCACGGTCATGGTCAAGGACATCAACCACAATACTGCCACCTCGTATATCTATGCCGCTGCTGGCATGAACGGTTGGCTGTACTTGGGGGTTGGCGTTAACTCTGGTGTGTTCAAGCTGTGGAAGAGTGATGGCACATCCACCGGCACCGTCATGGTTGCAAATGTCCCCACCCTCACTTCAATGTCATCTCTATCCTCGCGGGGCATCATGAGCGACACACTCTACTTTTCCGCCGATGATGGCAGTACGGGACTCGAACTATGGAGAACTGATGGCACGCCCACTGGCACCGTCATGGTCAAAGACATCGCATCAGGGCCAGGCTCGTCTTCACCCGGCGGAATGACAAATGTGAGCAGCACACTCTTTTTCCGGGCGCGTGACGACAGTTATGGAGAAGAGCTGTGGAAGAGTGACGGAACTCTCACTGGCACGGTCATGGTAACAGACATCAATCCTGGCAGCACCGGGGCATCTCCATGGCCCCTTGCCAACATGAACGGTATTCTCATCTTCAGCGCCGACGATGGCAGTCACGGGCGGGAACTGTGGAGAAGCGATGGCACACCCACGGGAACCGCCATGATCACGGACGTCAACCCTGGAAGCGCCTGGACACCAAATTTCTTTTACCAGGCGATGATGAATGGCTGGTTATTTTTCAATGCCGATAACGGTACCGATGGCGACGAGCTATGGAAGACTGATGGCACGCCGACGGGTACCGCCATGGTCAAAGACATCAACCCGGGCGGATCATCCTATCCTAGCCGCCTAGTCAACATGGACGGCACACTGTTCTTTTATGCCGATGATGGCATCAACGGCTCCGAATTGTGGAAAAGCGACGGCACGCCAACAGGCACCGTCATGGTCAAAGACATCTGGCCGGGGAATAGCGGCTCCTTGTGGATTATCGGTCCCATGGTCAACGCAGGTGGCACCTTGTTCTTTGCTGCCGACGATGGCGCCAACGGCGACGAGCTGTGGAAAAGCGATGGCACGCCGACGGGCACAGTCATGGTCAAAGACATTTACCCCGGCATTGACCCGTCCCATCCGTGGAATCTGATCAACATGAGTGGCACACTCGTCTTTGCCGCCACCGATGACATCAGCGGCATCGAATTGTGGCAAAGCGACGGCACACCCACCGGCACAGTGAGAATCAAAGATATCAACCCCGGCAGCGCCTCCTCCAACCCATCCATGCTGACCAACGTGAACGGCAGATTCTTTTTCAAGGCGCTTGATCCGTGGCATGGAGAAGAG
>CAYGWJ010000372.1:0-4427 GCA_964353405.1 uncultured Anaerolineae bacterium | reverse complement strand
CTGGTCATCGCGCCGCTGGCCGCTTACACCAACTATATGACCGGCGCGGTGCTGCGCCCGCTCGACATCGGGCAAATCATGCTGGGGCTGGCGCTAGGCGCGTGGCTGCTGAGGGCGCTGGCTCGCCGCGAGATACGCTTGCCTCTCGTGCCACTGCTGTGGCCACTGCTGATGTTTGTGGGCTGGGCTTCCACATCACTCCTGTGGGCGCAGTCGTTCGAATATGCCATCCCCGAAGTCATCAAATGGGTGCAAGTCGTTCTCGTCATGCTCATCGTCGTAGAGGCGCGGGATCGGCGCAGCCTCGGCTGGGTGATCGCGGGCATGTTAGCCAGCGGCGTGTTCCAGGCAGCACTGGGCATCTGGCAATACGGGTTGCGCGGCATCGGCCCGGAGACGTTCAAGATCAGCGGGCACCTGTACCGTGCGTATGGCTCATTCGAGCAGCCCAATCCTTACGCCGGCTATATTGGATTGATCTGGCCCGTCGCAGCAGGGTTACTCATCGGACAAATCTGGAATTTCAGATTTCAGATTTGCAAGAGCCGTGCTGTCTGGCAGCTTGCTTCTCGCTGTCTGCCCCTGGCGACCTGTGCCGGGTTACTCGTATCCGCTCTCGTGTTTTCCTGGTCACGCGGGGCTTGGATGGGAGGGCTGGCGGCCATCGTCGTGATGGCGGCAGCACTGCCGCGCAGGATGGGGTTGGGCGTCGGCGGAGTGGCTCTGGCCGTTGCCGTCCTGCTCAGCGCCAATACGATCGGCGTGCTGCCCGGCGCCATTCGCTCGCGGCTCACAGATTTCACTCTGCAAGCGCAGGTGTTCGACGTTCGAGGCGTCGGCATCAACGATGTCAACTATGCTGTGCTGGAGCGATTGGCGCACTGGCAAGCTGCCGGCGAGATGATTCGATATCATCCGTGGACGGGCGTGGGTTTTTCCAACTATGAGCCGGCCTATCCGCAGTATGCGTTGATGAACTGGCCCATTCCACTCGGTCATGCGCACAACTATTATCTCAACGTCGCCGCCGAGCTGGGCCTGCCGGGCCTGCTGGCTTACCTGCTGTTGTGGGTCTCTATCCTGTGGCAGACGCTGCGCGTGCTGCGGCGAGGTTCGGGCTGGCAGCGTTGGCTGGCGCTGGGTCTGCTCGGCGCGTGGACACACCTCTCAGCACATAATATGTTTGACAACCTGTACGTCAACAATACGCACCTGCTCTTCGGCGCGCTCCTGGGTGTGCTGACGATACTGAATCTTGAATTGGGAGAGAAAACACTTTGACGGTATTGATTGCTCTGGCTCAGCGGAACCGCAAAGAAGTGACGCGGTTCGCAAAATTCCTGGTCGTAGGCACGCTCGGCGCGGTGGTGGATTTCAGTCTCCTGAATGTACTGATGCTCACACTTCGTGCTCAACACGTGGACCTGGGCAGGTGGCATTTATTCGGGGCGCTGACGTTGAACGGCAACCTGACCTTTTCGAATACCATCTCGTTCACCTCGGCGGTGATTTCGAATTTCACCTGGAACCGCTACTGGACTTATCCCGAATCGCGCAGCAAACCGCTGGCCGGGCAACTGGGCCAGTTCTTTGTCGTCAACATCGCCGGGCTGGCGATCAACCTGACCGTCCTCAACGCACTTGATCCGTTCTTTGCGCGTCTGCTCGGCCCGTTGGGCTACAACGCAGCCAAAGCGGTGGCCACCATCGTCGTGCTGTTCTGGAACTTTATCATCAATCGTTTCTGGACGTATGGCGACGTCAAACTGGGGAGTTAGAGATCCAGATAAAGGAAAAGTCTATATGCAATACAGGCAGTTAGGAAAATCCGGCGTGCGGGTATCGGTGATTGGACTCGGCGCCAACCGCTTCGGCTACGAGCGCATGCCGCAGGAACAAGTCAACCGGGTCATTGATGCGGCGCTCGATCTGGGTATCAATTTCCTCGACAGCGCCGACGTTTACCAGGACGGCCGCTCGGAAGAGACGCTAGGTAAAGCGCTGCAGAACAGGCGCGACAGGTTCGTGCTCGCCACCAAGTATTTCAACAAGACAGGGCAAGGCCCCAACGACTGGGGCGCCTCGCGCTATCATCTGTATGACGCGGTACAAGCCAGCCTGCGCCGTCTGCAGACCGACCACATTGACCTGTACTATGTGCACAACTTTGACGATACCACCCCTTTCGAAGAGATGCTGCGCGGGTTAGATGACCTGGTGCGCGCCGGAAAGGTGCGCTACATCGGCGCATCCAACTTTTTGACCTGGCAGATCGCCCGCGCCAACCTGCTGGCCGAAGTGCATGGCTGGTCGCCATTCGTGGCAAGCCAGGCGCACTATCATCTGCTGGAGCGCGGTCCTGAGAAAGAGATGCAGTCCTTCTGCCGCAGCCAAGGCGTCGGGTTGATTCCATACTTTCCGCTGGCAGGTGGATTCCTGACCGGCAAGTACCAACGCAACCAGCCCGCCCCGGCCGGGTCGCGCGGCGAGTCGAGCCCTTACGTCCAGCAGTACATGACCGACGCCAACTACTCCATCGTCGAACGCTTGAGCGAATGGGCTGGCGAGCATGGTCACACCATTGGCGATGCTGCCCAAGCCTGGCTGCTGGCCCACCCTGAAATCAGCTCGGTGATCTGCGGCGCAACCCGCCTGGAGCAGGTGCAACTGAACGCTAAAGCCGCCGATTGGGTGTTGACGCCTGATGAGTTGAAGCAGGTCAACCAGATTCTGCAGGGCGAATAGTAAAAAGCGGCCGTGACATGCGCATCGGCATAGATATTACCTCGGCCGTCCGACAGGATGCGGGCATCGGCCGCTTTACGCGCGAGCTCATCCGGGCCTATCTCTCGCTCGACCTGCCCGACGAGCACATCCTCTTTGCTGCGACCGGCGGAATGCCCGCGTCGGTCACGAACGAGCGTCTGGATTACATCACCGGGTCTGCGCGCCGTTCTTGCTCCACTTGTCGCTTTCCACTTTCCGATGATTGGCTGCATCGCCTGTGGCATCGGGCGCGTTTGCCTGTTCCCATCGAAGCGATGATTGGCCGCGTGGGCTTGTTTCACGAGCCGGATTTTGTGTTGCCCCCTACTCTACCGCGCACACCCACCGTGTTGACCGTCCATGACCTCACCTTCATTCGCGACGCCCAGTCCGCGCTGCCCAAACTGCGCCGCTATCTCAATCGCGTGGTGCCCCGCTCCGTAGCTCGCGCCACCCATGTGCTGGCCGATTCGATGGCGACCAAGAAGGACTTGATCGAGCTTTTTGGCACGCCCGCCGAAAAAATCACCGTGCTATATGGTGGCGTGGACGCGCGCTTTGCACCCGTGCGCGATCCGGACAAGCTGGCCGCCGTGCGCGCCAGGTACAACATCGGCTCCGAGCCTTTCATTCTTGGATTGGGAACGCTCCAACCCCGCAAGAATTATCAGCGCCTCATTCAGGCTTTCTCCGACCTCCCGTCCTTCGGGCTTTTAACTTCCAGCCTCCGACTCGTGATCGTCGGCGGCAAAGGCTGGCTGTACGACAGCATGTTTGCGCAAGTCAAACGGCTGGGGGTAGCCGACCGCGTAATGTTCCCCGGCTTTGTGGACGACCATGACCTGCCCGCGCTCTACAGCGCTGCCACGCTGTTTGCCTTTCCTTCCCTCTACGAAGGCTTTGGATTGCCCGTGCTGGAAGCGATGGCGTGCGGCACGCCCGTCGTCACCTCCAATACATCGTCCCTGGTGGAAGTGGGCGGCGATGCCGCGCTGCTGGTCGAGCCGACGAATGTGGACGCCATTGCCCATGCGATGCGCCGTATCCTTCAGGAGGCCGACTTGCGCCAGCAACTCGTCAAGCAGGGATTCGAGCAAGCACGCCAGTTCACGTGGGACAAGGCCGCGTTGCAGTTAAAAGAAATCTATAACCGATTTACGATACGCAATAGACGAGGAGAATCATGCGCGCCGTAGATATCATCATCCACAAACGCGACGGCCAAGAGTTGACGACACAAGAAATCCAGTTTTTCATCGGCGCATACACGCGCGGAGAAATCCCCGACTATCAGGCTTCGGCCTGGCTGATGGCGGTGCTGTTGCGCGGGATGACGCCGCGCGAGACGGCCGATCTGACGCTGGCGATGGCTCACAGCGGCCAGACGCTCGACCTGCACGACATTGCGCCGCTGGTCGTGGACAAACATTCCAGCGGCGGCGTGGGAGATAAAGTCAGCCTCGTCGTCGCGCCGCTCGTCGCCGCCAGCGGTTTGCCGGTGGGCAAGATGTCGGGCCGCGGCCTGGGATTTTCCGGCGGAACATTGGACAAGCTGGAATCCATCCACGGCTATCGCGTGGATTTGAGTGTGGACGAGTTCCGCGCGCAGTTGCGCCAAATCGGCATCGTGCTTTCGGGCCAGTCCCTGGACCTGGCGCCGG
>CAYGWJ010000371.1:0-18545 GCA_964353405.1 uncultured Anaerolineae bacterium | reverse complement strand
TAAGGCTTTCGTGAATCCTTCCAGTTGACGGTAAGGCAGATGCAAGTAGACATGCATGAAGAGGAGAAGGCGAATGAAACTGTCCGGGTAACGGAACACGGCACCTTCCTTACCCTTATTCATCGCTTCAAGCTCATCCATCCAACCCTTCACGAAATCTAGGTCGAGTAGAAGCTCCCCACGCCTCACCAAAGACTCGTTGATATGCTTCAGCACCACCGCCAGCGGCGTGTCGGCCTCAAAAGGTAGGCGGGCGGTGACGAGTTGGTACAGCATCACGCCCAGCGAGTAAATGTCGCTGCGTTCATCGCCGGGCTGGCCCATGCCCTGCTCCGGGGCCATGTACGAAGGTGTGCCGACCATCGCGCCGGTGGCCGTGAGTTGGGTCGCGCCTGCCCCGGCAAAGATCTTGGCGATACCAAAGTCGGTGAGGATGACGTTGCCCGTTTTGTCCACCATGACGTTGGCCGGCTTGACGTCGCGGTGAACCATGCCCAGCCGATGCGCGTACTTGAGCGCCGAGCCGACGGCCATGATGATGCGCGCCGCCTCGTCCACCGAAATCCACTGGTTATTCCCTTCGAGTCTTTGCAGGCGATCCTTGAGCGTCTCGCCGTCGATAAACTCCATCACCATATAAGACAGGCCGCCCTCGACGTCAAAGTCGTGCACCTGCACAATGTTGGGGTGGCGCATCCCGGCGACGAGCCTGGCTTCGCGCTGGAAGCGGGCCACAAAGTCCTTGTCTTCGGACAGGAACGAGTGCATGACCTTGACCGCCACGTAGCGGTCGAGGCCGGGCTGATAGGCCTTGTACACTTGGGCCATGCCGCCGCGCCCCAACTGTTCCGCCAAACGATACTTGCCTAGAGTTCTGCCGATCCAACCGTCCGTCGCCATCTCTTCACCTTTGCAGCATTGTCAGGGTTCATCCGCCGGCTTGGGTTTTTGCCGGCATGGAAAAGCGCACCTCGCGCGTCTGCAGCACCGCGCCAGCGTGAACCAGCTCGACCCGCGCCACGTACTCGGGCAACCGCTCGGGCCGGGTCAAGTGCATCGTCAGCGTATTCATCCGATCCATCGTGCTGACCACCGACAGCGTGCGTTCGGCCGTGCCATCGGGTCGCAGAATCGTCACATCAAAACTGGGGGACTCGACGAACGGCGTCAACGCCACCTGGATCACGACACGGCGTCCATCGGGCAATGGGCGCACCTGCACCTCGGTGATCTCTACTTTGTTGGGCAGACGAGGCGCCTCGTCCTCGTCTTCAAAGAACAGGATGTCTGGCAATCTCTTATCCGTCACGGTTGACGATTATACACCCGCCAAGACAGGTCGCAAGTCCCAAGTCACAGGTCCCAAGTCACAGGTCGCAAGTCGCAAGACGACCATCGCACGTGACTGCGACCTGCGACATGCAACCTGCAACGTGCGACCTGCAACGTGCGACCTGCGACCTGCAACCTGCAACCTGCGACCTGCGACTTGCTACTCGTCAAACAGCCACGTGGACTCGGCGTAATAGCGAATCTCCTTGTTGGCGAGCTTGTTACGCATCCAGGCCAGCAGCCAACGGTTCTTTTCCTGGAGTGGCTTGTCTTCCACCAGTTTTTCCAGCGGGATGTTGAGCCGCAGGGCGCGGCGCGGGATGACGTGGCGGGTGATGCCGGCCGGGAGCCGCGCGCCATTGCGAGCCAACTCGACGATCTCGGCCGGCGAGTAACGCGGAAATACGACCAGGCCGGCCACATTCTGGTAGTAAGGCAGGTGCTGATCGAGCTGGTCGGTGTTGACGCGATAGATGCGGCCGCGATAGCGATAGGCGTCCACCAGCGCGTTGAGCAGTTCCGCGCGAGCGTGGAGGTCACTCTCACCGCGCGCCATGAGCACGTCGCCGCCGGAGCAGACGACATACGCCAGAGCATCCCGGCGAGCCAGGGCGGCGCGCGCCTGCATGAGCGGCGCCCGGTCGAACGTGATGCCGGGGATGTTTTGGATCGCGCCGCAAAAGACCTCGGGCGGGATATCGGCTGCCAGGTGATACCACGTATCCAGAACCAGCTCGGGGTCGTCGTAATCCACCACCTGAACCACGACGTGCGGGATGCCCAACTGCGCCAGGGCGGCAGTGCGATTCGCGCCGTCCAACACGACAAAACGCGCATCGCCGTTGATGGGCGCGACGACCGGCGGGTTCTTGAGCATACGGTCCCGGCGCAAGCGCTCGGCCAGCGGATCGGTGCGGCTGGCATCGTGCTGTTCGTGGAGCACCAGGTCGCCCGCCGCCACAAATTGCAGTTTGGGTATTTCGATTTCGCGCTTTGATAGGGTCATTTTTCTCTGCCCAAATTTGGGAAAGCTTACCATAGTTGCATGGGGCTGTCAAAATCGCGCTTGACAGATTAGGGCCAAAGGGAGTATGATTATGCCGTGCTCGCCCCCCTCGACCGCCATCATACGAAGGAGGGTGCGATGAAACCCAAATCGAGTCTCTGCGCGCTGATCGTTGCGGCGTTGCTGCTGGCTGCTTTTGCCAATGTGGCGACAGCGTCTCAGCCGTCGGCTGCGCCCGGCTATACTTTTTACAGGGTTCAGCCGGGTGATAATCTCTATCGGATTTCGCTGCGTTTTGGCGTTTCCATGTACGCCATCATGCAAGCCAACGGGCTGACGAACGCGAACTATGTCTACGTCGGCCAGGTTTTGCGCATTCCCACCGGGCCGGCGACACCGCCGCCGCCCCCACCGCCGCCCCCATGGCCGCACCCGCAGCCGCCCCCGCCCTCCGACGGCTTTTATTACACCGTCCAATACGGCGACACGCTGGCGATCATTGCGGCGCGCTTTGGCACGACGGTGTACGCCATCCTGCAGGCCAACGGCATCTCGAACCCGAACCTTGTTTACGTCGGTCAAGTCTTGTGGGTTCCGGGCCGCCACCTCCCGCCGCCACCCGTTGGCGGGAATTGGCGCGGCGAGTACTTTAATAACGTGGACCTGGCCGGCCCTCCCTCGGTGGTCCGATATGACCAGGCCATCAACTTTAATTGGGGCCTGGGTGGACCGCACCCCCGAATCGCGGCCGACTGCTTTTCCGTCCGCTGGACGCGCAGCCTGTGGCTGGCAGCCGGCACATGGCGCTTTACGACGGCGACCGACGATGGCGCGCGGCTGTGGGTGGATGACGCGCTGGTGATTGACCAGTGGCAGCAACAGCCTGAAACCGTCAACACCGCCGATGTGCCGCTGGGCGCGGGAAACCATCAAGTCCGGATGGAATATTTTGAACAGAGGGGCCTCGCGGTGGCCCGCCTCCGGTGGGACAACGTTTCTCCTGACGGCCCGGGCGACTGCCGCACATGCCGTGGCACGCCCAGCCCCACCAGCGCCTGGCTTGGACAGTATTACGACAACATGTTCCTGAGCGGCGACCCGCAGTTGACCCGCACGGACGGGGCAGTTGACTTTAACTGGGGATCGCAATCGCCGGGCGGGGATGTGCCTCGCTGGCTCTGGTCGGCGCGTTGGACGCAGACGGCCAGGTTCGATAAGGGCAAATATCGCTTCCACGCCATGGTGGACGACGGCGTCCGCCTGTTCGTGGATGGAACCGTGGTGATTGACGAGTGGGAAGACAACCCCGGCACCGAGTTCATGGCCGACAAGGTCATGACCGCCGGGAACCACCCCCTCAAAGTCGAATTCTACCAGAAAGGCTATGACGCCAAGATCAGAGTCTGGTGGGAAAAGCTGCCGTAAGGGTTCGGATCATCTTATCGGACTCCCGAACTTGTTCATCTTATCGGACTCCCGAACTTGTTCATCTTATCGGACTCCCGAACTTGTTCGGGCCACTGCCTCAACAAGTTGAGGACTCTACGTAGTTGTGGGTAGTCACGTAGTTGTGGGTAGTCACCAGACAAGCCCGGCTTGACTGACAAGCCGGGCTTGTGTGTTTTTTCACCCCTGTCAAGACCCTGTGACCTGCGACAGCGTCATGGGCCGCCAGTCGGCCGGCAGGTGAACCCGGGCATCATTTTCATAGACGGACCGTATCTGCGCGAATGCCGCGTCGCCGGCCGTCGTCATCGCGGCGATGCGATCCAGGAACGCGCGATCGTCTTCAGTCACTTGCGCCTCATCCTTGTACAGCAGGCCCCAGCCATCCCACGGCAAAATCTCGATCTTGTTGAGCGCGAGGAAATCTCGCCCCAGGTCGCCGCGAATGAACCACAGACCATGCATGTGCAAGATGCCAAATGGGTCAGGATCGGCCTGACCCGCGCGGCACATCGCCCATGCGCGGCCTCCGGTGATGAACTGATCGTGCGGCACGTCGAGCGGATCGAAGGGGATGTGGAGTGCCGCGCGCGGGCCGGCACACCCTGGTGACGCAAGATGGCGCACAGCAACGTGGAAAAATCGCGGCAGTTGCCTACCAGCCGCTTGTCGAGCAGGCGAGCTTGCGTCAGCGGGCGGTCGTCGAGTTCGAGCGTGCGGGCCAGCCGCCGGGGAATCGTGCGCAGCTCGACCTCCTGCTTGCGCTCGTCGGAGAGCTGGAGGCCATATCGCTCGGCCCAAAAGATGTGAACGGTGAGACCTTCCATCCATTTGTCCACTCCAACGTTCGGCAGGTGACCTGTGGTCAACCGCTTACCAGAGGGAGCGGAACGGGTTTGATATTTGGCTGGCGACCTCTCCCCCGGCCCCTCTCCTACAAGGCGAGGGGGAAAGAGCGCCTCAGCCGGGGACGGGCAACGCTGGCTCTAAAATATGGCTCCGTCCCGCGCCCGTAGGCTGCGGGATTTACCGGCCGGCCAACACTCAGAGTCATGGGACACGACTCGAAAACCCATATTGTGGTTTTAGTTATCGGGTACGTTCCTGTTGCGGTTCGCGCAGCGTGCGTTGTTTCTATTGTTGTTCCACGAGCCGCCCCGCACGGCGCTGCTGCCCGGCCCCATCGTGGGCGACCACAAGTGAACGACCACAAGTGGGCGACCACAAGGGTCGCCCCTACGATGCGATGGATTTTTGCCAGCCGCCCAGCAGGCGGCCCATTTCAACCAACATACCCGCCGCGTGCTCGTATTGGCCCGAACTGATGAGACCCATATCGCGACACAATCGCACGTGAGTTCGCACTTTGTCCAGTTCCGCATCGGCGGCGATCAATCGCTCACGCGGCGGGCGTTGATGCACCGCTTCGATGAGCAGGTTTTGAAAGCGCAACGTTTCCTGTTGAAGCGCTTGCGCCATGACGAATCGCTGCTGGCGCGGGAACTTGACCGTCAGCGGGATCAGCCAGGCGACAAAATCATAGGTCTTGCTAAAGATAGGCGATTCTTTCAATCACAGACTCCTGCTTGTCACCCCTTCACTACGTTCAGGGCAAGCCTGAACGAAGTGAAGAGTCTCTACCTTGCACCTGCGGCAGAGATTCTTCGGCCCTGCGGGCCTCAGAATGACAGAGCAACGTGACTCACCACATCGGGTTGGCCGCCAGTTTTTCGCGCAGGCGAGCGCGACTCACGTCACTGGAACGCAATGTCGCTTGATTCAGCTTGCGCACGGGCAGCACAACACGGGAAAACAACGAGCGGCGCAAGCCCCACGTATCGCCGTGGGCCACGTGCGCAATCCAGCCTTGCACCGAGGCGTCCAAGTGTTCGCGCGTGATGCGCCCATCGGCCAGGTCCTCGACCATCTGCGCCAATCGCCGCTGAAAAGCCACGCCGTTGCGCCGCTTGAGCCGCCGGTGATCGGGGTACACGCGCCAGCCGAGGAACGGGATGCCGGTTGAAACCGGCAAGACGACCGACTCGGGCTCGTGCAGCGCCAGCCTCAGCGTAGCGGCATACGCGATCACGTCCTTGCGCCATCTGTGCAGCGAGGGCTTGTCCTCGGAAAACAACAACAGGTCGTCCACGTAGCGCACGTAACCGGGGCATTTCAGGTCGCGCTTGATGAAATGGTCAAGGGCGTTGAGATAGACGTTGGCCCAGAACTGCGAGGTCAGGTTGCCGATAGGCAGACCGCGCGGGCGCGTGGCAGACAAGAGATCGTCGCCGGGAAAGAAATGCGGCTCGATCTCCTTTTCGTGGATGCTTGCGCCGCTGTCAATGATCTGGCTGATCAGCCACAGCGTTGGGTCGTCGGCGAGGACGCGCACCAACTGGGCTTGCAGAATGGCATGGTCAATCGTCGGGAAAAAGTGCTCGACGTCGCATTTGAGCACATACGGGTAGCGGCGGGCAAATTCCTGGGCGCGGTCGAGCGCGGCGTGCGTTCCTTTACCCTTGCGGTTGGCATATGAGTCAAAGATAAAGCGCCGTTCAAAGAGAGGCTGGATGATGTTGCACAGCGCGTGATGCACCACGCGGTCGCGAAAGGGCGCGGCGGAAATGAGGCGCGGCTTGGGGTCATAGATGCGAAAGTTGGTGTACGCGCCGGGCGCGTAGGTGTGCGCTTCGAGCTCGGTTTTCAGGTCGAGCAGGTTCCGCTCCAGGTCAAACTCAAAGGCGGCCACGTTGGGGGAGCTGCGCTTGCCGCGCGCGGCGTTCTTGAACGCCAGCCGCAGGTTCTCAAAATCTGTGATGAGCGGGTACAGGTGTTTGTGTGTTTTCATGGGACAATCATTTGGCGAGCACTTGAAAGGCGAATGCGGCGGCGTGCCGGGAAGCGCGCTCTTGCGAACCACCTTTATCGGCCTCAGCCTTGCCCTCTAACAAATCCGAGATGCTGCGCACCACCAGCGCTTCCAGGCTGGAATGGGCATGTGCGGCTTTGAGGAAGCCATAGCTTTCCATTTCCACAGCCAGCGCGTCGCCATAGTGTTGACGAATCAGCTTGTAGCTCTCTGATTGCGTGGAAACGACGACCTGCTCGCCCGCCGCAATCGCGCCCAGGAACACGCGTGGCCTGGGGTCGGGGATCGGCGGCGTCAAGCGTTTCAGCCAGTCGTCCTTGCGGGCTTCGGCGCGGGCGCGCTCCATGATACGGTGACCGGGCAGGCCCACTTCGGGGCGGGTTTGGAATTCGTCGGCGGCTTTGCCAAAGTGGTAGCCGTAGACTTTAGTTGCGACCACTATATCGCCCAGCGCTGCGTCTTTGATGCCACCCGCCACGCCGACAAACAGGACCACGTCGGGTGCAAAGTGAGCAATCGCTCGCTCGGTCTTTTGCGCCGCGTTGGGGTTGCCCTGCCCCATCTCGACGACGCCCACTTGCCAGCTTCGCTCGTCGGCGCGGAACACGCCGCGCTCGTACACGTCGCCTTCAGGATGGACGACCTCGATGATATCGGCAAGATGCGCGCGGACGGCGTCGTATTCCACTCGCAGGGCGGTGAGCACCACTGCGGAAAGTGAGTGCTGGTCTGGCATGGTCATTCCTTTTTGATGGTAGAGTAACCTGTGTGGGTGGACGACGATACTATCAATTGTATTCACGCGCCGTGAAAAGTCAAAACAAAAAAAACCTCAAGAGTCTCCGAGACTCTTGAGGTCAAAGCATTTGAAGGGCAACTAAAAGTCGTCATGGTTGCAGGTCGGCATCCTCCCCCTCCGGCTCAATCACCTGCAACTTGAAATCGGCGGCTTGCGCCGGATGAACAGGCGCGGGCTGTACCAGTGCGCTTCTTTTAGCACGTGCATACTTGGCACGACGATCAACACGCGGGTTTTCTCCGGCAAATGCACACCGCCGGCCAGCCGTATCTGGCCGTTTTCGACGGTGCCTTCCAGCGCGAGGACGCTCATGCTGGCCTCCTATTCATCCAACAAGTCACTGTCGGCAAAACCATAACAGGCGGCGTCGGTCAACGCGTGTGCGCCGCGTGAGAGCAAACGCTCACGCGGGCGTTCATCTTCAGGCCATTAGGCTATGCCGGATGGCCTACGAGCGGTCACAGGAGAAGTATAGCCTAAAACACTTTTAACGCAACGCGCGTGTGAAGCTTACTCCACACGCGCGGTTTCAACCGAGGGCACAAGTCGCTATGCTTTGGTGCGACTCTTGGATGCTTCGCGCCTGTGGCGAATGTTCCGTCCCTTTTTGGCAACGGCCTTGCGCTTTTCGGGCACAAGCGAGAGCAGCGTGCGCAATGCGTGATTGACGGCCTGCGAGTCGGGAAAATATTCGGATACGTCGGGCGCGAGGACGACGGTCTTTTCACCCAACACATGTGTTTCGGTGAATGTGCCATCCGCGTTGTACACGCGAATCGTGTAGCCGTTTTCCCTCAGCTCTCGAGCGTATTTGCCCCGCACCCCGCCCGTGAAATCATACTCGGAGCGCATATCATCACCCGTGACGTGTATCGAAGCTCACCTTGTGCTTGCGGAGATTCGTTTTGGCTTTTTCCTTATCCCACTCGAAAAGCGTTTGCATAGCAGCAACCTTGCAGATAGATTACCGCAAGTCGTCTGTTTCTACAAATGGATTGTCGGCTGATAAGAGTATAACCCAAGAAGTGCGCAATCGCAACTGCTATTATGCAGTCGCACTGCTCGCAGTGCGACAAGCCATCAGATGCGCCTGCACCTGCGCTGCGCTCCGGCGCAGGTACAAGTTTCAGCCATCTGCCAGCCGTCCCTCGCTCTTGATGGATTCGATAATGACTGCTTTGACCGCGCGCTAGGTTGGATTGATCGCCGCGGCTTGACTCGTCAGAGGTTTTGGAGGATGAGCCAGCACAGGTTGCTCATGCGGGAAGAGTAAAGTCTATGGTTGTCCCTTGGCCCAATACGCTGTGCGCCGAAATCTCGCCGCCATGCGCCATCACCAGGTTTTTGGCAATCGCCAGTCCCAGTCCGGTGCCGCGCGAATCGCGCGATTTGTAGAAACGGTCCAAGATGTGCGGCAGGTCGGCGGGCGGCGGTCGCCCTGACCAGAACTGGGCGGCCTTCCCGATCAACGAGCACATCTATCACGAATGATCAAACGGGTTGCAGTTTGGGAACGCGCAACACCCTTGCCTGCACCGACTCCATAATCGAATCCCGAATAAAGCGGCTGGCCTCCAAGATTTCGAGGCCGATCATTTCACCTTTGTCATTCAATTCAACCGTAATGTTGGGGCTGAGTTCGACGCTCCCCGCTTCCGGTTCGTCCGAAATTGCCAAATGTAGTACATCCTCTTTCTCAAAGTACATCATGCGTGTTTTACTCATTGATAAACCTCCCTGTCTTGAGCCGGAAGTTGACTTGCTGGCGTGTCGTGGCATGGATAGTAACCGGCGTGATTGAATCCTGCTCGGCGTCACACGGTATCATCACCAGCACGTCATCAATACGTCCTACCGCAATGAGACGCTCTGTCACAGTATCAAAATATCGCTCGCTCGAATATCTCACAATATGCTCTATCTTGGCGAGGTCAAGTCCCCGTAACCTTGCCCGATATTTCATATAGTCTGTCCAGATGATCTCAATGTGAGATTCCGTCATGGACGGCTCTCCTCTTGTTGCACTGCTCGAACTGTTGAATACTGTGGAAAAATACGAAAGAACTTGCGCTCTCTAAAGTGGAGCCTTTCGAGCAGGCTATCGGGCGGGTGCCTGGTCGGCGTCTCCTTTTGCGTTGGCTGGCACAACGAGCGGACAGTCGTCTACAGTATATCCCCAAAAACCGATTTGTCAACGAGGCCGCAGCGCGGCCACGTCCACGCGCGCGACGTGATCCAGCCCTTCAGACTGGCCCTGTCACTTTTTCGGTGTGGGCGTCGCGGTAGCGCGCAGTCCAAGTGCACGGCGCGCCAGGTGAGATAGAGCGCGGCGATTTGCGAGACGCCCAGCGCGCCGGCCGATCTCTAGCGCGGCCTGCAACTGCGCCAGTTTTGCGCCCTTGACACCCTTGATGTCATCCCAGGCTGTCAGTGGGGCGGCCATCATCCCTTGCAACGAGCCAGTTTCCAACAGTTCGCGCGCCAGCGCCACGGCGTTTTTGCCAAAGCCCACGCGCAAAAGGATGGCCAGCAGTTCGGCGTCGGTCAACGCGTGCGCGCCGCGCGAGAGCAAACGCTCACGGGGGCGTTCATCTTCAGGCCACTGGGCGATGCCGGATGGTTTACGAGCGGTCATGGAAGATGAGCAATTACAGGTTGCTCATGCAGGAAGAGAAAAGTCTATGGTTGTCCCTTTGCCCAATACGCTGTGCGCCGAAATCTCGCCGCCGTGCGCCATCACCAGGTTTTTGGCAATCGCCAGCCCCAGTCCGGTGCCGCGCGAATCGCGCGATTTGTAGAAACGGTCAAAGATGCGCGGCAGGTCGGCGGGCGAAATCCCCGCGCCCGTATCGCTGACGGAAATGGCAGCGCGTGCGCCTTGGAGGGAACCCCGCACGCGGATCGCACCGCCGCGCGGCGTGTAGCGCAGCGCGTTTGCGATCAGGTTCTCCAACACCTGGCGAATTCGCGCAGGATCCACCTCAAGCGCCAGGCCAGGCTCGACGTCCGAGCCTAGTTCAACCCCGGCCGCGTCTGCCTGGGCGTGGAAAGACGCCACGGTTTCATTTGCCAGCATCGCCAGGTCGGTCGGCTCTTTTTGCAATTTGAGCGCGCCGCTCTCTGCCAGCGCCAGCGTCCGCAGATCGTCAATCAAGCGAGAGAGGATGCGCGTCTCTTCCAAAATCGGCTCGAGGTGCGCGTCGTCGCGTGGATAGATGCCGTCGAGGAGGCCTTCCAGGTTGCCCTGGACCACCGTGAGCGGCGTCCGCAGCTCGTGCGTGACATCGGCGAGCAGGTTGCGGCGCTGCTCGTCGTTGGCCTGCAAGCGGGCGACCATCGAATTGAAAGCGTGGGCGAGCGCGCGCACCTCGCGCGGCCCGCGTTCCGCCACCCGGACGGCATAGTCGCCCTCGGCCACGCGCCCGGCTGCCTCCATCACGTCGCCCACCGGCGATGCCGCGCGCCTCAAGGCGCGCGCAGCCAGGATCAAGCCGGCGAGAATGAACACGAACGGGATGAGCCTGAATGGCCTCTCGGCGTTGGGCATAAGGTGCGGTGCATCTATCACGCCGAGCAGCCAAAAAAGAGCCGCAAACCCGCCGCAGGCAAAGAGTGACAAGATCACGAGCAAGGCGCCTATGCGCCAAAAGAAACGACCTCGCATCTCGTGCCAAGCGCGCACACCGGGCGAGCCGGAGGGAGGCCACGCTTCATCGTTAGGCCACCAGGGCGGAACCCTGTGCGGAAAATGAGGTTTCACCTTTTGCTACTCGTCCGTAAACTTGTAGCCCACGCCATACACCATCAGCAAGTAGCGGGGTTGACGTGGATTCGGCTCGATCTTGCGGCGGATGTTTTTGATGTGCGCGTCAATCGCGCGCTCGTACGACTCGAACGCAACCCCCCGTATCGCGTCGAGGAGTTGCCCGCGGGTAAAGATGCGCCCGGGCTGGCGCGCCAACGTCGTCAGCAATTGAAACTCGGTGGGCGTCAGGTCCAGGGGATGGTCGCCGACCGTCGCGCGCATGCGCGGAACGTCGAGCGTCAGATCGGCGGCGCGGACGATGTCTGCCTCCGCGTTTGCGCGCCAGGCGTCCGAACGGCGCAGCACCGCGCGGACGCGAGCGACCAACTCTTTGGGGCTGAATGGTTTTGTGACGTAATCATCCGCGCCCAGTTCGAGGCCGACGAGCTTGTCTGTTTCTTCGCCGCGCGCCGTCAGCATGATCATCGGGATGCTCGACGCGTATGCGTGGCGCAGCGCGCGGGCCACATCCAGCCCGTCCATGTCCGGCAAGCCCAGATCGAGAATGATCAGGTCGGGTTTAGCGCTGCGTGCGCCCGCCAGCCCGGCCTGGCCATTGAAAGCCGCCAGCACCTTGAACCCGGCGTGCTCGAGGTAATCGCGGGCAACCTGGACGATCTTGGGTTCGTCGTCAACGACGAGGATGGTTTTCATCGTCGCCCATTTTACCTTAATGTCAAATCGGGGCGAGGTCACCTCGCCCCGATTGCATCAAGCTCGGCTCGAATCGCCTGGCTGCGGCTCGTGCATCTTGCGATGCCACTCTTCGAACATGGGCGGCACGCCCTTTTCCCACGGGCCGCGATGCATTCCATGCTCCCAACGTCCGTGCCTCATCCCGCGCAGCAGTGCCAGGACGAGCAACACACCCAGCAACGGGAACAGGCACCTGAGGAAACCGAACCCGAAGCCAAACGGCTGGTGATAGAAAAACGGCCTGCCGAAATACGGATAGGGCACAGCACCCGTCTCCGGCACGGCCAACTTTCCACTCGCGGCCAACCCTTGCGCGACGCCTATGTTGTAGACATAGATGCCGGCGCCCACTATGCCCGCGAGCACGATCAACGCGAGCAACACTCGTAACACGATTCTCCCGTTCATTTTTTCCTCCTCATAGGAATTGAATCTGAACGAGATTATGGCTCATGATTGTGAATGAATTATGAATGGGCGATGGAGGGATTGTGTAGGAATCCGCGCAACTGAAGCTTTCACTCCACACGCGCCGTTTCAGGCGGCTTTTTCATGTTGCATGTGCGAGTCAAGAATCGCTTACGTGTATGCTTCAACCGGCACGTTCAATGTGAGTTGCGGTGCGACATGCCCTTCGTAGATGGCCTTGAAGCGCCGCTCGATTTCCAGGAGAGTTGCGCCTGCATAGTAGCGTTCTCCGCAGCGAAGGCAGACCTCGCACGGCACGTCACGCACGACGAGATAGTTTCCACGCCGCCTATAAATATACTCGACATGCCGGTTCTCAAAGTCGGTGCTTCCGCAAATATGGCACACTGCTTGGCTCATTTTACCTTCCTCGCGTCCATGGATCCTGAAACTTGGGCGGCTTGGGAATGTACACCGTGATAATCACGACTGACTCCCGATGCCAGCCGCAGACCATGTGGATCGGCCTGCTGTTCACAAATCCAAGAACCAGGCAACTTGGCCCCCGTCCGGTATCCTCGTAAAGCTCCAGAATCTCGTCATTCAAAATGGCCGCATAGATTTCGGTGATGTCTATCTCTTCGTCTGCGGCTTCCTGATCGGCGTGGGCACTGATCACTACTTGACCGTTGCGTACGCGCGCCTTGATCGTCTCAATGTCCACTTTTGTTCTCCCGAACTGCCTGCGCCGCAAGTGCTGCCCAGATTATACACCAAAAAGAAATCGGCACTCTCGTTGTACAAGGGGAGCGTTTCGACTTGGGGACAAACTGTTGGCGCATAATCTCAAGCAAAAACAAGGCTCGCCAACTTTATATCCGGTCGGATCAGGTCGAATCCGCGCGTTTTGCAGACCCGGATCGCTGGATGAGCGCGGTTTTACTGGCGCAACTTGTCCCCAACGCGCAACACTCTCGTACAAACGGACGATGGCCCGCATGCGGCTGAGCCTCCTTCGTCCTAGCCTGGGTTCACCACGCGCCCGACGAACAATATGGCGTTGGTCTGGATGTCCCGGATCAGAAAGATAAAGGGGCGATCCACGGCGACCTCGACAGGCTCCTCTGGCATGACGGACGTGAGCGTCATGACCACGGCGGTGGCGGCCGCCGCCTCAGTGCCCGACTCGTCCACCGAGACAAAAGCCTTGTGCACCACGTCGCTGATCAACAGATTCCTGCCGCCGTCCATCCCGGAGAAATCCGCCTGTGTGGAGAACGCAACCGGCATGCCCATCGCGGCAAGCGTTTCGGCCAGGCTGAACTCGGATTCAGTTTTGAACCTGGGCAGGCTCAAGGCGACCTGGCGTCGTGCCAGGTTCTTGAGGATGGAATTGACCTGCCCGACGTCCAGTGAGCCTTCAAACGCCTCGAGCTGGCCCGCCCTGGGGAGCAAGATTACCATGGACAGTTCCCCGCCATCGTAGGCCAGCTCGACAGCTTGGTAGCCTTCACCTGCCGCATAGCCGAACGATTTTGTTTGCTTCATCATCGGCACGGTCACCTGGCTGCCGTTTTGCAGATGGAATGCGCCGTCCTGGGTCTGGCGCTTTTCGAAAGGCGCACCCCAGGCGGCATTAAAGTAGATGGCGTTGGTCAGGACAAGCCGCGTTAGCTTGTCTATTACACCCTGGGGAATCAGGTCTTTGATCCGGCCCTCGGTCTGATGGCTGACCCAGTTGTTGATCGTGACGCGCGACGATTCCGGATCGGTGCGAAAGTCAAGCAGACGCAATCCTGACCCATAATTCTCGGCCAGCAGGTCGAGGAATTCGGGCAGGAACCGGTAGCCCTGTTGGCCCCAGAGCGCATTGGCAATGTTCAGGCGGAAACCCTTGCCGTCTTTACCCTTGGCATCTTTGCCGCGTTTAGCGAGTTCGAGGTCCAGGCCGTTGAAGGCAGAGTGCAGACGACCTTGCGGCAGAAAATGGAGGGTTTGGGCCATCTGTTGTTCGGTCTGGCCGCGAGCGCCGGCATACGTCATCGCCAGCGCGAGCGATATGCTGTAAGGGGAATAGAACAAGTTGCCGTCTTTTTTTTGTTCCCGGAGGAACCGGTAGAGATCGAAGGCGAATGCATTGTTTCCACTGGCCACGTCCGCCAGGTCCGACGGGGCCACGTTGGGTGAAGTTAGCCGTGGCTTGGAAGATTGCGCGATGGATGCGCTCATCACGGACGGTTGATTGCCCGCACTGCTGCAGCCCACCAGGCTCAACAGGATGCCCACGGTGACAAAGTCCCACAGTCTGTTTTTCATCTTGTCCTCCTTGCTGCCAACATGCAGCGGGTCTCGGGTTGATCTGCTTTCTAGACGAAGCGAACGCCCCAAGAGTTCCACCTCGGCTGCGGCTCCGGGCTATCTAAACCACATTGGCTCAAAAGCCCCATTTTATACATTCACACAATAATTCGACACTTGTCACTCGCTCTTGATAGCTTCGACCACCACGGTCTTGACCGCGCGCCAGGTCGGAAGAAGTGCGGCAAGCTGTGAGACGACGAGCGTGATGGCAATGCTGACCATCAGCGGGGCGGTGGGAAAGACGTAACTCAGGCTCCAGCCGGTGTTGACCGACATGCCCTTGACCATTACCGCCGTGAGCGCCAGCCCCGCGCCCACGCCCATCAGCGCGGCGATGAGGCCCATCGCCGCCGCTTCCGCCAGGACCATCCACACAACTTGGCCGCGCGTCATGCCAACGCTGCGCAGCATCCCGATTTCGCGTGTTCGTTCGAGGAGGCTCATCGTGAGCGTGTTGACCACGCCCAGCGCGCCGACCAGGATGGCGATCACGACCGTCGTGTCGAACAGCGCAAAGAACTGGTCGAACGCTTGCCGTATCTGCGCGCGAAACTGTTCGCTGTTGGTGATATCGAGGTGGCGGCTCTTGCCCACGCCGTCCTTGAGCGCCTGCTCGACGGCAAAGTAATCTGCGCCGGGCGCTAGGCGCACATAGTACACACTCGCCTCGCGCGAGCCGCGCCAGTACTTGGCCAAAATATCCCACGAGGCGAGCAGGGTATAGCCGCCCTGGTTAATGTCCATGACGATGCCGGCCACGCGCAAGTCGCGCTCGCCGCGCGGCGTCCGCAGTCGCAACGTGTCTCCGCGCTCGACGTGCAACGTCTGCTGCACCAGCCCGCTCACAAGAACAGCCTCACCCTGCAAGTCGTTCCACAGCTCTTCGGCCTTGTCGTTGTCCTGCACAAAACGCAGCGGGGCGACGTTGCGGTACGTGGCTGGGTCAATCACACGCATGAGCAGCCCCTGGCGCTGAGCGTGAAAGCCATCGCGTGTGGTCGCGCCGGTCACGGTGACGTACATCCACCGCTCGCCCGTCACACCGCCCACGCCGGGTGTGCCGGCGATGAGCGTGCCGGTATCCGCGGGCAGTGTGCCATACGACGTGCTCAGCCATGCAAAGGACGAGCCAATGACAAAATCGCTTGTCAGCGTTTCCTGTATCCAGCGGTTCAATTCGCCCTTGAAGCTGATCTCGACGCCGCCCATCGCGATCGTCATCGCCGCTCCGATGGTCATCACACTCGCGGTGAGCGCGGCGCGGCCACGGTTGCGCTGGATGTTGAGACTGCCCAGCCGTCCCGGCATCCCATACACGGCTGCCATCGCGCGGCGGATGAGACGCTCGACCAGGCCGACGGCAACGGGCACGAGCAGCGCCACGCCCAGAAAGGCGACGACGAGAAAAAGCTCGACCGGCATGATCGCCAGCTTGCGGAACATGGCCGAGATGATTTGATCGGCCGTGGCCAGGGCGAGCAGCCCCAGCCCGATTTGCCAACTGTGCCGAAGGAAAAAGCCTTCGCGCTGCCTGGCGTCCCCCAGCGGACGCAAAGCCTGCATCGGCGTGATGCGCGTGATGTCCAGGGCAGGTTTGAGTGAGGCGATCAGCGTGACGATCACGCCGGAAGCGGCGGCGGACAGGACTCCCGCCAGCGGCACGGTCTCTTTTACGGTCAAATTGCTCGAGGCCATGCCGTCCGCCATGCGGAGCATCGGAATCGCCAGTGCTCTTCCGACTGCCAGTCCCGCCGCCGATCCGACCACCGCGAACAGCGCTGCTTCGGCGAGCACCAGCCCCAAGAGCTGTCCGCGTCCCGTGCCGAGCGAGCGCAAGAGTCCCCACTCGCGTGTCCGCTCGAGCGCGATCATTGAGAATGTGTTGTAGGTGAGGATGGCGCTGACGATAAGGGCGATGATGCCGAAGGCGGCTAGTCCCGCGCTCAGGCTGCTCAAGGCGCTCGACATAGCCTGCCCGCCCGCCGCCGGATAACTCACCGCGACTGCCTCGCCCAGTTGGTCTTGCATCACCGTCCGCAGCGTTTCGAGCCGGTCCGGGTTTTGGGCGATGGAGAGCTCGGTCACCAGGTCAATCTGGTCCACCTTGTTGCCGCGACTGAACGCCTCGCGCGCCACGTCGAGCGTCACGAATCCCACTGCGCCGTTGCCGATCCGCGCCGCACCCTTGTCCGTCAACAAGCCGATCACCGTAAACGTCTGCTTCTCGCGCCCGATCAGCAGTTCGACCTGGTCGTTCAGGTGGAGGCCGCGCTTTTGGGCCAGCGTTTGAGGCAAGATGATATCGAACGACCGGCTCTGGCTGTCGAGAAAGCGGCCTTCGGCCTGCTCATAGACGCGGACACGCGAATCGGCGCTGGGATCAATGCCCGCGATGGTCAACCGCACGTCCGTGTTATCTCTGCCTAACAGGATGGCGCTGTCCGAGGTCATGGCGGCGGCGGCGACGACGCCGGGGAAGGCTTGTGCTTCGCGCAGGATGCCGGCGCGGATGCCGGACTGCGCACCTGGGCCGGCCGTGTTGCTGATCGTGAGGTGGGCACGGCCCGACGCCTGCGCGAAAAACGCTTCGAGCGATCCCTGCGTGCTCGTGTTGGTGATGCTCACAGCCAATACGAATGCCACGCCGAGCGCCACGCCGAACAGCGTCAACAGCGTGCGGGTTTTGCGCACCCAGAGGTTGCGGAACGCGAGGAAGCACAGATGGCTCATACTGGCTCGGTGCGAGTTTCAGTGCAGACAGTTTTCATTGTACTGTAGACGGCGGCATTTGTCCACTATTCTACCGGGATTTTCTGCTGTCCGCGTGGACGATGGTCCTGTATGTCCTTTATCGGCAGACTGCCAGGAGCTAGCTCCGGGTGGCAGATCAGAAAAGAGGCTCATTGGGAATTGCCGTGATCGCAGGCTTGATAGGGCGTCTCTTCCGTCACATATGGGTGTTCCTCGCTAGAAATACCCGTATATGGCGACGAACATCAGTTCGCCACGGCAATTCCCAGAGAACCAGAAAAGAGCCCCTTGACACGAGGAGTATAATGAGAATAACGAGTTAACCTGCCCTTTCACTTGCAAAGGAGGTGTACTGCAAATCCATTGCGTTTCAATCGTGTGCTCTCTTGCTCAGCCCAGGACAACCGTGATACCATATGCGCAACCTACTCATGACAGAAAGGATCTCACAATGAAAGCACGCATCGTCACATCATTCAGTTTGATGATCACCCTGGCCTTGCTGTTGCCTGGCGGGGCGTGGTCGTTTGCAGCTCAGGCGCTTCCGGCAACGCCCGTAGCGCCTGTGCCTCAGGGAAATGTGTGGCCGGAGAAGCTCGATGCACCTCTTCAACCGAGCGGGCAATGTTCTTCGCGCTTGAACCCGGATCTGCCGGTTTCGGGCCGCGTGAGCGGGCATGTACTCACCGGGCAGGGTCCAGCAGGCGCGAACTTGCGCGTGCAGTTGCAATTGCCCGACGGTAGTGTGGCGCGCGAGACCCACACCGATGAGCAAGGACGGTATCACTTTTCTCAACTGCCGGCTGGACGTTATCAACTGCGGGTAGTGGATGAGAATGGCAAGCCTCATAAATGATTTTCCTCCCCGTAAGTGGGAGAGCCTGCGTCATTTGAATCACACAGACGGATAGCACCTTTACAAATTCATAATCGGGTGGCATAACTGATCTCATTCTGTGGCGGTGGTGGAGTGAGGTGACGATGCCCCAAATTACACTGCAACCAGATAGCGAGAACGGCCGCGTCTGGGTTAATTTGGATGGGCAAAGACTGGTGTCCTTGCGAGTTGATG
>CAYGWJ010000370.1:0-3281 GCA_964353405.1 uncultured Anaerolineae bacterium | reverse complement strand
TGCGACGTTCGGGAAAGCGTCGCCGCAAGTACTGTTCAAACTTGGATACACTCTCGTTTCTGTCCATGAGTCAGCCTCCGTGGGTATAAGTATACCCCCTTGAGACTTACTCAGTATAACAATGACAGGCTGAGTAGTTACGAAAAATGTGCCAGGGCAATCGAGTCAGCATTGTCCGCCACCATTTTTCTCTGCTGCGGCGTCAGCGTTTCGCTCAACTCGCATATCTGCCTCACCGTTCTGGCAGTGATTCGTTCAAAGTGAATCGCCGGGCGAGCGTGCTCTTGTTCTTCCATTTTGTTCCTCGTCTCCATAATCTATGCAGATTTGACACACGCAAACTCGACAAAGCGCTTGCCATCCTCGACGTACTCGGCCTCGTGAAGCTCGAACCCGACATCGCGGAGCAGCCTGCGCCACACGTCGAGAGAAAACAGTCCCAGGTGGTGCAAGTCGTGCTCGATTCTGAGCCGGCCGTTTTCACGAATCAGATAGATCATGAGCGCCTCGTATTCCGTGTCCTCGGGCGCTGGATCAAAGTTGTTCTCGATAAAGGCAACCTCGATGTGCTCTGGCTTGGAAGCCGTAGCGGCGTGCGATACCTTGACATGATTTTGAACAAAGGTCTCTGTTATGTCATCCGGCCCGCAGACCATCACTCCGCCCGCGTTGAGATGAGCATAGGCTCGCTCGAACACGGCTCGCAAATCCACTTCCGTCGTCATGTAAGCGATGGCGTCGTCAATCAGGATAGCATCAAATCGCTCCGGCAAAGAGAACGTCCGCATATCGGCTTGAACAAAGTGGCACTCGGGGTTGAGTCGTCTCGCCAGGTCGAGCATCGCGGGACTGATGTCCAATCCGGTCACAGCAAACTGACCCTTGAGATTAAAGGCGTTCTTGCCGCCGCCACACCCCACGTTGAGCAGCGAATGAACCTCGCGCCTGGCATATTGCTGCACGAGTTTGGCAACGTGGGCACAATACGGCGCGTACTCGCTTGCGTCGCCCCACATCGGCCACAGCCAGGCCAGGTCTGAATACAATCGGCAGGTTTGATTGGCCATCCAGATTCCTCGTCACTCTCTCATCGCCGCAAAAGTGGCTTGCGCATATTCGAGATAATCGAAACCGCTTACCACCGGGACAAGTCCGGCTCGCTGCAACCCATTCTGCAACATTCCCCACATTGCCGCAAATAACTGCACCATAAACTCCATGCCTTTGAGCCGCGCTCGATGTTCGAGGCGCACCTCGCCAAAGTAACATTCCAGCAAAAACCCTTCCAGTTCGGCGGGCAAGGGGCCGGCTGATTCATACGCATATACCAGCGTGGCGAGATCAAAGTAAATGTCGCCCATGCCGGCGAATTCCCAATCGAGCAACTTGATGCTCCCGTCGTCGAGCCAGTTGACCCAGAACAGATCGTTGTGACAAAAGCGCAGCCAGGGGCTGGCGTCGTCAAGTTGGACTGCCTCAATCGCTCTTGCCTTCTCCACAAAGGTCGGCCAGTCCTGAGGAAATGGAACACCAAAGGATTGCGCTTGGCGAGCAAACGCTTCCACGCGCCGAAAGGGAGAAAACGTCGCCTGAACAGCGGGAAGCGAATGCAGCCGCTTGACCGTTTCCACGATGCGCCGCAGGTTCGCGGGTGTTCGATACTCTTCTGCCGTCCAGTGCCGCCCCTCGATATATCGCTTGACCAGGTGCCCCTCTGGAAAAAAGCGCACGACTTGTGGGCCAAGGCCGGCCTGGGATACGACCGACAGGACCTGGCTTTCGAGCGCGCGCTGAATGCCGAGATACTGGGTGTTCTTGCCGCTGACGCGCACCACAAAGCGCTCGCCGTTCACTCTCACGCTATAGTTCTGATTGGTCAAACCTTCCAGTTGTTCAACCGCAAGGTCTTGTGCGCCGGCCCAGCCGGGGATTTGAGCGATAATGTCGTTCAGTTCAGTATTCATGTCAATTGCGATGCGGTTGCTGGCTGTGCTCAATCAAGACAGCCAGTCCGCCGAGGCCGAGGCCAAAGATGAACCCGGTCAAAAGCCCTTGGCCGATGTGGCCCGTCGCCGCACCGATCACAACTCCCAACGCCTCGCCAAAGATAGTGCCCATCAACAGCTTGCGGCCTGGCTTGATATTGTCATTCATGGCCGAGTTCCTTTCTCGATAAACCCTCGCCAGATCGCCGGAATCAGCCTGTAGCGCGTCTTGCGCTGGTACTCGGCACAACCCGGCAACTCGGCTTGCATTGATTATTTCACACCGCAGACAAAGAATGCGGCTTTGGAGAAGTGAATACCATCCGCCTGCTTGTAGGGCTGGAGATCTTGCAATATAGCGTCCTTGACTCTCTGCAGTTTATCCGCGCTATCACTTTCGACCTTCTTAAAGAATGAATCCCAGCCTACACGTTGCATTTGCCGCCACCATTCTTCCTCATCGGTGGACACAAACTCGGCTGTCTCCTTGGAAATCTCAATGTCTCTAAACCCAGCCTCTTGAAAGATGATCTTATAGCCATCTGGAGTCTCATTGGCCATGCCGATTGGATGCCGTTCAATGTATTCACGATCGTCCAGGATAGCCGGCATGTACCGGATGAATGCCGCTTCCATCCAACCTAGATCCTCTTGCTTATCCCACGAACAGATCGCAAGCCGGCCCTCATCTTTTAGCACGCGCCAGATTCCTGTGGTTTTCGTGTCCGGTTGGGTGAATTGGCCGCGGACAAAATCGAAACAATCGTACCACCCCATAAACCCAGAGAGCGCGATGTCAAAGGAGCCAGGTTGAAACCCCAGGCTTCTGGCATTCATCCTGACTATGTTGGCATTATACAGTTCGTGTTTCTCTATCCAAGAGAAAGTCTTTCTCACTCAATGGGGGCAAATGTCAATGCCGGTCACACATCCACGCGCACCTGTTTTTGCGGCCGCCGGGAACAGGGAAGAGCCTGTGCCACATCCGATATCCAATACCTTGGCTCCTGGAACGATGGCGGCGCGTTCAACTAACCGGGCGCCGAAATAATCCCAATAGTCAGGCCCGTCCAAATCGGACACGCCGATAGGTCTGCTCCATATTCTTTCCATTCGTCCCTCCCTTACGCCCTTGATTCGCTCATTTTTGATACCTGCCGGCTAATTTCACGGGCTGCACTCCAGCTGAGTGTAGAGACTGACGGGCAAGCCCAGCAATTGCAAAATACGCCGGTGTAACTTGGAGAAGCCGTTCAGTTGATACTGCACCTCGTGTCCGATCCGAATTTGCAACAG
>CAYGWJ010000369.1:0-7905 GCA_964353405.1 uncultured Anaerolineae bacterium | reverse complement strand
AGCTTCTGCCCGGCGATTTTGGAGCTTCAATGACGGCGGAACCAGAACAAGTGTACTTATGAAACAGGCTGGGTAGTGTAAATGGATTCCCGATTGGTCTGGCAGACCGGTCGGGAATCCACCTGAAAATGACATCAATGGCTTTCCTCAAACCGCAACCTGCACCCTGTTGCAAGGCCATGCAGGCAATGGCACGGCGGAAGGAAAGCCTACATCACGGCCAACGACGTTCTACGTCGCGCCGGCGTACCCTCTACGACACAGAGGCGCGTGGCTCGCAGCGTGACATTGTGTGAGCATACAGATCAAGGTCGGCGCCAATTGGCTTCGAAAGGAGAGTAGACATGTCTCGTCTTCGCAAAACTTGCCTCTTCTCGGTCGTTTTGCTGCTGCTCGTGGCCGGTTGGTCACCCGTCGTCGCCCAACCGCCTGGGCTACAAGAAAAGTCCATTCCCGATGTCGCCGGGTCCTTGCCACTCCATGCCACCGGCGCATCGTGCGAGAGCCTCCCAGGCCTCCGACTAACGGACACGACGATTACGACGGCCCAGTTAATCACCGGGACACTGCTCCCTTGGACGTCGCCGGGCGGCACTTTTGGCTCGGCCACGATCTCGAGCCCCTTCTGCCGGGTGGTAGGTGTGGTGACGCCGGCGATCAATTTTGAAGTCTGGTTGCCGCTTGCCACGGGGAGCACGCCCTGGAACGGCAAGTTCAATGGCGTCGGGAACGGCGGCCTGGCGGGTGGGATCAACTATCCTGCCATGAAGGACTCGCTCACCCGAAACTACGCCACCGCCAGCACCGATACCGGCCACGTGGCCTTTCTGGGGGATGGAAGCTGGGCGCTGGGACACCCCGAACTGCTGATTGACTTTGGCTATCGAGCGATCCACATGACGACTATGGCGGCCAAAGCGCTCGTCCAGGCCTACTATGGCCAGGCTCCCAATTACTCGTACTTTACCGGGTGCTCAGGCGGCGGCCAGCAGGCGCTTTCGGAAGCCCAGCGGTACCCTGCCGACTATGATGGCATCGTCGCCGGTGCGCCCGCCAACTTTCCTACCCACATGTGGCCGGGCGAACTCTATCCGGCGTGGGTGTCGGAGCAGAACGCTGTTACCAGCACTCTGCCCAGCAAGCTATCGCTCATCTACACCAAAGCTATATCTGACTGTGATACGCTTGACGGCGTCACGGACGGGCTCATCGGCGATCCGCGCAGTTGCACCGTCAATCTCGCGCCGCTCCAGTGCTCGGGTCCGGACGCTCCCACCTGCCTCACGGCGGCAGAGGTGGACGCGGCGCAAAAGATCTACGCCGGGCTGAAGGATCCCGGCGGACAACAGTATTGGCCCCCCTACGAGCCGGGCAGCGAGAAAGACTGGGGCGGCCACATTAACCCGTTTAGCATCCCGCCCAGTTACTTCAAGTTCATGGTATTCGAGGACCCGACCTGGGACTGGCGTACCTTTAGCTTCACCGACACTAACAACTTTTCGATCATGAATGACGCTCACTACAGGCTGGGGCCTGTCCTCAATGCGACCAACCCGGACCTGTCTGCGTTCAAGGCGCTCGGCGGCAAGCTCGTCATGTACCACGGTTGGGCTGATCAAAACATCGCTCCCCGGAACAGCATCGCCTACTATAACAGCGTGGTGGGCGGCATGGGCAGTGCGGCCAACACGCAAGACTTTTTACGGCTGTTCATGGCGCCCGGGATGGGGCACTGTTCAGGCGGCGCGGGGCCCAACACCTTTGATTCGCTCGGGGCGCTGGAAAAGTGGGTGGAGCAAGGCACCGCACCGACCCGGATCATTGCATCTCACTCGGCGGGCACGGTGATAGATCGCACGCGTCCGCTCTGCCCATACCCGCAGGTTGCCAAGTACACGGGGAGTGGCAGTATAAACGACGCCGCGAACTTTGTCTGCACCAATCCCACCGCCAGCACATCGTGCGATAACCTCAAAAACCTCCAACTGACGGACACGACCATCCTCACGGTCACGTCCGTAGCCGCGGGACCGTTAGTTACGCCCGGCGGGACTTTTACACTCACCACCTCGATGTGCCGTGTGCAGGCCGTTGTAACGCCGACCATCAACCTTGAGGTCTGGCTGCCGCCCATCTCGGGTGACAAGCCCTGGAACGGCAAGTTCAACGGCGTTGGGAACGGCGGCTTGGCAGGCTCACTCAGCTACGACGCTATGGCCGCCGCGCTTAATGGCGGCTATGCCACCGCCAGCACCGATACCGGCCATCAGGGCTGGTTTGGGGATGGAAGCTGGGCGCTGGGACGCCCCGATCTGTTGGTTGACTTTGGCTATCGCGCGATCCACGAGACGACCAGGGTGTCCAAGGCCATCGTCGAGGCCTACTACGGCCAGGCTCCCAATTACTCATACTTTACCGGGTGCTCAGGCGGCGGCCAGCAGGCGCTCTCAGAAGCGCAGCGGTACCCCAACGACTATAACGGCATCGTCGCCGGCGCGCCCGCCAACTTGCCGACGCACATGTGGCCGGGCGAACTCTATCCAGCCTGGCTGGGGCTCACCTATGGCACTGCCGTAAGCCTGACCTATGCGGGTCCCGGTCCTTTTCCTCCGGGTCCGCCGCCCGCAGGCCTCAAGCAAATAGTCCTCAATCAAGCGGTGATAGCTGCCTGCGACACCCTCGACGGCGTCGCGGATGGGATCATCGGCGACCCACGCAACTGCAACTATGATCCCCAGGCGCTCCTGTGCCCGGGTGCTAACAACTATACCTGCCTCACCCAGGCGGAAATTGACACGGTCAAAAAGATCTATGTGGGGTTGCAGTACCCATCCACCGGGCAGCAGTTCTGGCCTCCCTACGAGAGGGGCAGCGAAACCGGCTGGGCCGGCCACATTGCTGAACCCCCGTTTCCTATCCCGCCCAGTTACTTCCAGTTCATGGTATTCAGTAACCCGAGCTGGGACTGGAAGACCTTTAGCTTCACCGACACGCACAACTTTACTGCGACCCTCGATCCCGCTAGCTATCGGCTGGGGCCTATCCTCGATTCGACCAACGCGGACCTGTCGGCCTTCAAGGGGCTGGGGGGCAAGCTCGTCTTGTGGCACGGCTGGAATGACCAGAACATTGCTCCGCGCAACAGCATCAACTACTATAACAGCGTGATGGACGTCATGGGCAGCAAAGCTGAAACGCAGAACTTTTTGCGGCTGTTCATGGCGCCTGGGATGGAGCACTGCCAAGGCGGCGTGGGTCCCAACACCTTCGATTCGCTGACGCCGCTTACGCAGTGGGTAGAGTATGGCACCGCACCGACTCAGATCATTGCATCTCACTCGACGGGCACGGTGATAGATCGCACGCGTCCGCTCTGCCCGTACCCGCAGGTTGCCAAGTACACAGGGAGCGGCAGTATAAACGACGCCGCGAACTTTAGCTGCGCCAATCCTATAGCGGCCTATCTGCCGCTGATCATGCGGCCCTAACAGGTCAGAGGCGATTTTCGGGCCTCGAGAAGTGAAGCGACCTGACAAGGGTAAACGACTCTGTCGCTGACTTGCGGCAGAAAGGTAGGGCAGCTCACTACTAAACCGTGGGGAGCTTGCTCTTGAACAAACGCGGGTCCATTGGCATATTTGTCTGACTTGGGATCGGATGAATAGGAACCAGTGGACCCGTGTGCTGTCTCTAGTGCGTCAACTGCTTCGCTGAGCAGCAACCGTCCAGTGCGGGGCCGGTTGAGCGGCAATGGCGCGGCGGCCACCGGGCGCGTATTGGGAAGATGTGTTGCGCACTGAACTCGAGTTCAATCGCCGGGCGGGCCTTACGGCGGCGGACTATCGCATTCCCGAGTACATGCTACAATAGTGTCCAGATTGTAAAGATGAAGAGACTATTTCTGTTTGGTTCCAACATTGCCTATTCGATATCGCCCGCGATGTGCAATGCCACTTTGAGCGTTGCAGGTCTCGACTGGCACTATGCGCTGTGGGATTTATCTGCCGAGGCTCTGCCGGAAGCGGTGGAATATTTGCGCCGGGATGACTGCATCGGTGCGAATGTGACCATCCCGCACAAAGAAGCCATTGTCGGTTTGGTTGACGAGTTGAGTGATAGCGCGCGCACCGTACAGGCTGTGAACACGATCATCAACCGTGGCGGGCGGTTGGTCGGCGATAACACGGATGGCATCGGGTTCATGCAAGCCTTGCGAGATGCGCACTTTGATCCGCGCGGCGCTCATGTGCTCATCCTGGGCGCGGGCGGCGCTGCGCGCGGCGTGGCGTTTGCGTTGAGCCAGGCCGGAGCGGCCAGCCTCACGTTGGTGAATCGCACGCAGCCGCGCGCAGTAGCATTGGCCAACGAACTGCGCCGTCACTCGCCTCAGCTCCTGGCCACCGCTGATCTGGCCGAAATGCCGGCCAGTCCCGCTCTGGTCGTGAATGCTCTGCCTCCCAGTGTGCCCTTTGACCTCAGTCCGTTGCGACTCTCGGCGCGACCCCATGCCCCATGCCCCTGGGACTTCCCAGGGGTGCGGACTTTCCAGGGGTGCGGACTTTCCAGGGGCGATGTGCTGGCGTTCGATCTGACTTATCGTCCCGCCGAAACGCCCTTTATGCGCGAGGCGACCCGGGCTGGCGCTCGAGTGATGAATGGAATGGCGATGCTGGTGTATCAAGGAGCGGCCTCGCTCAAATTGTGGACAGGCCGCGAGCCGGACATTCAAGTGATGTTAAAAGTCGCGCATCAAATCCTGGCGAATGGCGCCGATGATTCCGGGCATCGGCAGGCTGAGAGTTAACGTGCGATGCCAGCCAAGGGGATCTATCTGGTCGGATTCAGCGGCTCGGGCAAGTCAACGATCGCCCAACTGCTTGGCGCGCGCCTGGGCTGGCCTGTGTACGACCTCGACCGCGTCATCGTCGAGCGCAGCGGCATGACCATTCCCATCATTTTCAAGAGCGAGGGTGAGATGGGTTTCCGCGTGCGCGAGGCTGAAGCCTTGCGCCAGGTATCCAGTTCAGCGCCGTTCGTCGTGGCGACGGGCGGCGGCGCCTTTGTCAGGCTGGAAAACCGCCGCTTCATGGAGAGCAAGGGCTGGATCATTGCTTTGGAAGGCCGGCCCGAGATTCTACACGCCCGGATCGAGCAGCAACTGCAGCGAGCAGAGCCAGGCGCGATTCGGCCACTGCTGGATGCCGTCCATCCGCTCGAACAGGTCCGAGCGCTCAAGCACAGTCGGCAGTCCGCGTATGCGCTGGCAGACTGGACCGTGCATACCGACCGGTTGAGCCTGGACCAGGTGGCAGCCGAAGTGATCCGGGCCGTCGAGCTACTTGAGCAGACCCCCGATCCTCCCAGCGTGCTTGACGATCTTGCCACACCCATACGCCACCCGCTTGACCCCGATCTACCGTCTGCGGTCGTGGTAGCGGCTGGGCCGTTGCCGTATCAGGTGGTCGTCGGGTGGCAAAACCTGCCCGCATTGGGGGAGCAGGTTCGACGCCTGTTGCCGCGCGCCCGCCAGGTGGCGATCCTCACCGAGACCCACACCTGGGATCGGCTGGGCGGCACTGTGCAGGACACGCTCATCGCGGCGGGGCTGGCCGTCCATGTCCGTCAGGTCGCGTCCGACGAACGGGGCAAGACCCTGGACGAGGCCAAGTCTGTTTACGATTGGCTGCTCAATCTGCGGCTGCGGCGTGACGACCTCTTGTTGGTTGTGGGCGGCGGCGCCATTGACGACCTGGGCGGGTTCGTCGCGTCTACCTACATGCGCGGCGTCCCTCTGGTGCAAGTGCCAACGTCGCTGGAGAGCATGATTGATAGCGCCTTTGGGGGCAAGACGGCGCTCAACCATCCGCGTGCCCGCAACCTGATCGGTACCTTTTACCAGCCGTGGCTGGTGTGGTCGGACGCCTCCCTCTTGCGTGAGGAGCCGCCGCGCGAGTTGCGCGCGGCCTGGGCGGAAGTGGTCAAGTACGCCATGCTGGAAGGCTCGCTCGTGCCGGGCGGGGCGAGCGGCCTATGGGCGAGCGGCCCCCCCCTCTTTGAACAACTGGAGGGCAGTCTAGACGCGCTGTTGAGGTTGGACCAACGAACGCTGCTGCCGATCATGGTACGCTGTGTGGCCTTGAAGGCCCAGGTCGTCAGTGCGGACGAGCGCGACCTCGGGCAGCAGCGCATCTTGCTCAATTATGGGCACACGGTCGGCCACGCCCTGGAAACAGCCACGGACTATGCGCTGCTGCATGGCGAAGCCGTCGCAATCGGCATGACCGTGGCGGCCCGATTGGCCGGCCGGCTCCAACTGGCCGAGCCGGAGGTGGAGAGACGGCAGAGCGCGTTGCTGGCTCGCTTTGGTCTGCCGACCCGGTTGCCCCCTGTTTCGCGCAGCAATCTGCTTGAACTCGTCCAACGCGACAAGAAGGTTTTCGGGGACGCGCCGCGTTGGATTCTGCCGACCGCCATCGGCCGGGCGCTGGTCTCGAGTCAAGTCAGCGAAGCTGACTTGATCGCCTGCCTCGAGGAATTGAGCCAAGGTGAGGAGATTTGAGCGAGCTCCTACCGAGCCGGACGTGCCTGGCAGCCTGTCGGAGAGCCCCTTGTAGGGCACGCTTCGCGTCCATACCGGCCCCTAGCGCGGCGGCTATGGAAAGCCGCCCTACAAAGCTGCGCCCCGTGAACGGGCCTAGCCGGACCCGTCCGGCGCTGCTTCGTAGTGCGGGCAATTCATGCCCGCACGTTCCCGCGCAGACGAGTCAACTCAGTATAACGCAGGCAGGTTTTGCTGCGCCGAAGGCGTGCTACGACTAGAGTCGCCAGACACGCGCGTCTCAATCGCCTGCGTACCACCAGCCTGAATTGAGAATCGTCTCGCCCTGAGCAGTAAAATACAGAAAATCGTGCGTTCCACGCCAGTGGTAAATCAACAGCTCGTATGGCCCTGTGGCGGGTTTTTCAAACTCTGCCAGGCGGCTGACCGAATCGAAGGGGGCGTCACCTTCCCCAGCGGTCAGATCGGGGAAACCGAGCAACTGTACGACCTGCGCCCGGCGACAGTCGCCCGCGCCCAGGCGAGCGCCAAGCTGGAGCATGAGCTGGTGCTTGCGTCCCATCCATGTGTCCACGTCGGCATTCCAGTCGCCGTCTTGAAAATGTCCCTTGATCGTGCGCAGGTCCCGAAATTGAGCCGCGATTTCTTCAGACTCTATAGATACGGGACACCCTTCCGTTGGGGGAGAATCTCCCGGTGCAGCGGCGCGACCAGCGCACCCCGCCAGGGCAAGCAGCACGAGGATCGCTCCCAACTTGTAGCGCATAATCGCACGCCTCACTTTGAGGATGTCTTGAACAAGACCTGACAGGTTTCCGAAAAAACCTGTCAGGTCTGGAGCCGTGTCCGTCATTAACGTCTCGGCGTCGCGCCGCCGGCGTCTTGTCGCGCGCACGCGATACCGTTACGCGGTGTTTGCGGTCAGGCCCGTGACGATCCGCACGCTATTGATAGGTGACGCGCACGGCCAGCCAGTCCAGCGAAAAGTCGCGCGCGGTCGAGCTGGCGACGTTGATGATGCGCACGCGGAAATTGGTGTTGGACAGGTCGCCCACCGCCCACGTGCGCCCCCAGTTGTTCGCCGCGCCGCCCAGGAGGTAGGTGGCTTCGGCGGTGGTCAGGGTCGGCGTGGACTGGGCGGCCGTCCAGCTCGTGCCGCCGTTCCACGACAACTGCACACACATCTTGGGCGCGTTGGACGTCGCGTCCACCTTGGCATCCAGGCGCACCTCAAGCCCGGCGACCGCCTTGCCGCCGGGGATCGAGATATTGTAGTTGTAATAGCGGTGCTTGTCCTTCTGGCTATGCGTGCAAGACGTGTTCGTGCCTGTGCCGCTGTTGTTGTC
>CAYGWJ010000368.1:0-27034 GCA_964353405.1 uncultured Anaerolineae bacterium | reverse complement strand
TCCAAGCAAAAGCGACATCCGGACCGCAGGTGTGACAAAATCTCGGCCGGCACAAGGCAAAAACACCCTGCAAACCGACTATTTTGCCGGAGATTTTGTCACTGGCGACGCTCCAATGTCAACTTTGCCGGTACTCTGAGTCTACTTAGTTGACATGATACCGCAACTGTTGACGGTCAATGAGGTACAGCGGCGCGGATTCGATCCGCCTGTGCCTATCATCTGCCCGGAACTATCGCGGCCACGCACAGCGAACTATCAGCGGTCAACGCGGGCACACACAATGGCGCTGGCGGCCCTGGGCAATGCGCTGCGGGCAAACGTGTTTGAGCAGTACAACGCTTGGCTCAAACAAACGGTCGGCACGGCCCAAGAAATCGCAATGGGCCTGACTGGCGCGGGTGAGGCAATGGCTTTCAGTGCATGGTGGGGCACGCTGCGCGCAGAGGTTCGTAAGCTGCGCGACAAAGTTGGAGTTACGCGGCGCGCATAGGCACAAGGCCAACCGAAAACGGCTGGCCCTGGCGTGGTCGTGGGTGAAGCTTCCGAGGGCCGAACCCACGACCACAACGGAATTATAGCATAGGTGCGGCATGAAAGACAATCGCTTGACTCTACTCGATAGATGGGCGCAAGACATCTGCAACGCGGCCCAAGCCGGTGCGCTGGACAACGGCAAGGCTATCACGATCCACAGTGTAGAGACGGTGCGCGGCCCAAGAGCCGGGGCGCTGGAGCTTCACTGCGGACTTGATACGGGCCGTCTGTTGGCGGTTCTCTCTCGTGGTGACTTTGCCTTACATCGGCAGTTTGTGCCCTGGCATTTTGGCGGGGAGCCAAGCGTATACCTCACGTCCCGCTATGTCAGACTCGAAGCGGCCTGGCCCGACGATCTGGCAGAAAAGAATATCACGCTTGAAAGCATCGGGCAGCATCCCAAAGACGGCGGGCGATGGATTGCGGGCAAAAACGAAGTTGGCGCAACCGTCACGCTGGGAGTGTCCAGCACAATCCCGCATTACCTTTTCGGCGGCTGGACTGGCAGCGGCAAGACCTGGGCCTTGCGGTCGGCGCTGGCGCAACTCTCCCGGGATCCGTCTAACCGTCTCGTTCTGGTTGACGGGAAATTTGGCGACGGTCTTGGATGTCTCGGACATCTGCAGGGGCTGGTTGGGCCTGTAGCCTGTGACGTTGAATCGGCGCGCGGCGCGTTGTCCTGGGCGGTGCGGGAGATGCGCCGACGATATGAGCAAAACGACAAGTCGGGCCGGGTGATTGTCTGTATAGATGAGATTCAGGAGTTTACAGGCAAGTCAGGTGATGCTCTCATTACTGAGTTTGTCCGCAAGCTGGCAACACAGGGCAGAGGCGCGGCGGTTTACCTATTCGTCGGAACACAGCACCCGGTCGGTGACGTGTTCACTGATAGCACGATTCGGCGCAACCTGCCCGGACGTGTGGCGCTGCGGACGGAAAACGCCAAAGCAAGCGAGGTGGTGATCGGCGGAGCCACACCAAGAGCCGATAGACTGTTAGGCGCTGGTGATTCCTATATCGTCACTCCCAACGCAACCAGGCGCGCGCAACTGGCCTACATTCCGCCGGCGGACTTGGAGAAAATGAACGCCAGCCAGCCGACTTTGAGCGAATGGCCGGACGTGGACCCGGAGGCGGCGGGGACTTTGCCGACTGAGGATACCGCGCGATGGGAGTACACCGGGCCCGAGCTGGCGGTGTCACTCGTCAATGCACACGAGGGCAAAGGACGCCCGGCGCTGATTAAGGCGCTTGAATCGTTCGGACTTGGGCGACCTGGCAACGTGCGAGCTGCGCGGCTGTTGGACTTGGGCCGTGAGGCTAACGGGTGGATGAATGACCACGGCTGGACTTTGACGGATGACTGCCTGCCTGCCTACCAGACAGGCACACACACCACAGAGCCGATTGACGCCGATTTTGAGGTTAGGTAGTGTGTGTCTACCATCTAGGCAGGCAGGCACATGGAGGGGAACGAATGAAAACGACAGTCAGACATGACTCGATTGTACCAGGTGTCATCATCGGTGCCGTGATCGTGCTGGCCGTCTTGGGCCTGGTGATCTATGGCCTATGGACACTGATAGCCAGCCAAGAGCGCAATGTGGCTGACTGGTGGGCCGTGATTGCGACTTTGCTGATTGTCCCCGTTTTCCTGGCGGGCTTTTGGTTCGGTAAAACTGAGGTGCGGGGATTCCTGTCGGGCGCTGACAAGATGCTCGATAGAATGAGCGGCACGGTTGAAAGGATTGTAGCCGTTAGGGACACATCCCGCGTCACGGTTCACAACGCAACCAAGCCAGCCGGCTATACCGTCATATTGCCGAATGTACCGCGATCCATGCCGACTATCACGCATCGGGAACTCACCAGCGGCGACAATGCCACTGAGGATTTGTAGGGGGCACAAGATGACTCAAACGACTTTCAGCCCGAACGGGCACAAGCGCGCGGTGTTGTACGCGAGGGTGAGCACAGATGAGCAAGCGGATAAGGGTTACAGCCTGGGCACACAGACCGATGCTTGCCGGAAGTATGCAGAGCAACACGGCTTTACCAGCGTAGCCGAAATCACAGACGACTACACAGGCACGAAGTTAGACCGACCGGGACTTGACCAGGTGCGCGCACTGATTGACCGCCAAGAGATTGACGCGGTGATCGTCCTTGCTTCTGACCGACTCTCGCGTAAGCTGGCACACGTTCTAGTGCTGCGCGAGGAATTTCAGCGGGCCGGAATCGAGCTTCACTTTGTCAACCGGGGCAAGTCTGAGGATACGCCAGAATCCCGCATGACTGAAAACATCGAAGGTGTTTTCAATGAATACTGGCGTGAGAAGATTCTGGAATCGTCACGGCGCGGAATGAACGGGAAAGCCGAGCTGGGTAAAGTGGTCGGCACGGGCCTTGCACCTTATGGGTATGCTCATTCGGGCGACGGTCATTTTACCTTTACCATTGTAGAGAGTGAGGCAAAGGTCGTGCGTCTTATTTTTCAGTGGTACATCTATGGCGAAGGCGAAACCGGGCCGATGACACTTTATGCAGTTGCCAAGAGACTGAGCGAATCCAAGACACCCACGCCCGGCGAGAGCCGCAACCGACCACGCAAGCGGGCGCCGGGAATGTGGTCAGAGTGCACCGTGCATGATATGCTTCGTTCTGAGGTATACGCCGGTATGTGGCGATTCGGCAAGCGCATCGGTGGTGCTGGCAAAGGTGGACGGCGCGCAATCGGGGACACGTTTCCCGTCAATGTGCCAGCCATTGTAGACCGGGGCACATGGGACGCGGCCCAAGAGCGAATCGAGCACAACAAGGCCATGAGCAAGCGCAACGGCAAGCGTGAGTATCTCTTGCGCGGCTTTATCAGGTGCGGCGATTGCAACAAGCCGATGGGCGGATTCCCCAAGACCGGGACGGATGTCTATTACTACCGTTGCACAAGCCGTGTGCACAAATTCCCGGACTTGGAAAAATCGCAGTGCACGAATCGCCAATACTACCGGGGTGATCTGCTTGACTATCTGGCGTGGGATAGATACGTGATCGAGGGCATGAGCGATGCTGATACTTTTCGGCAAGGGCTGACTGACACACAAGAGATGATGCAAAGAGAAGCGAAACCACGACAGACTGAGCTAGAGGCAACAGAGGCGCAAATTTCCAAGACCGAAGCAGAGGCGCGCAACCTGGCCGACGAAATCAAGACGGTCAAAAAGGGCGGCCTGATGTACCGAACACTCAAAGAGAAGGAAACGGAAATTGACCACCAGTATACCGACCTGTGCAAGCATCGGGATAGACTACTCGCAGAACTGAAAGCCAAGACCATGACGAACGACGAAATAGACAACGCAATGCTTACCAGGGAGAGGATTATCCGGGGGCTACAGAATCCGACCTTTGAAATGAAGCGGGCTTTTCTGGACTTTATCCGTGTGGAAGTGGCAATCAAGGACGGCAAGGCAGAGGTAAAAGGCAACATGCCGGTCAAGCTGCGCGTGTTTGACTTGGCTATTGAAAGCTGTGCCATGTATTGACGCCTTGAAAGGCCGTATCCATGTTCGGAAACATAGGCGTCCAGAACATGAGCAGCACGGTCAGGCTGATCAGCAGCGTCTTGGGCGCGTTGACGTATCCGGCGCGATATTCAAGATAGGTCTTGCCGATAAACAGGACCAGCATCACGGCAAACACGATCGCCGCCAGCCAGGTCCAGCCCGCGATGATGGCATTGTATTTCAATTCGACCGGGCCGATCTTGAACTCGCCGCGCACCATCTTGTACACGGCAATAGGATACAGGCTGGTCAAAACGACGCCGTAATCAATCAGGCGGCTTTTCAACGACATCGCCAGCCTGGCTTTGAGGTTGTACGCTTCCGTGAGCCAGATGATTTGCTGGAGCGCATGGAGCGAGGCGAGCGCGAAAAAGATTGACAGCAGCCAGACATAGGTCTCGTAACTCAAGACCGCCAGCGTGATCACCGTGACAGGCACCAGCACCGAAGAAGCGATGAACCAGAACCGCTTGCGGAGGAAATCGCGGTCCATGATGGTGCGGGTGAACGTGGCGTACATGTGCGGCCCGCCGATCAACAAGGCGACGAGATTGTTGACGAGCAAGCGCGCGTTGTAAGCGGCAGTGCCTTTGACCGAGGCCGCTTCTAACGCCTGGCCGCCAAAGAGGATATAGATAGAGTAAGGAATGGCGGCGATGAGTACGCTCAAGATGAGCAAGCTCAGGTCCCACCGGGCGCTGTGCAGCCACGGCTGCGCCGCTGCCCCGCGAACCCGAGGTTGAACCATTCCTGCTACAGCCGTCATCGTTTCCTCCTACACTCGAACAAATCAGACCCCTGGGTGCAGCGAAAGATACTCTATTTCTAAAAGAATAGCAAACGCCCCCCACCCTATCCCTCCCCCCGCTCACGCAGGGGAGGAAGAACACTAACGAGTCTGCGCGGCGATCACTGCATCGCCCGTCATGCCGGCCTTGAGGCGATGGTCGGCGTTGGGAAGGCGCACCTTGACGGCAAACACGACATTCGTCCGGTCTTCGCGGGCCTGGATGTCGCGCGGCGTAAACTCCGCCTGGCGCGCGATCGAGGTCACTTGCCCCGTGAACACCTGGCCCGGGTACGCGTCCACGCTCACCTGTACCGCCGCGCCGGGCTGCACACGCGGCAATTCCGTCTGGGGGACGTACACCACCAGCGTCACTTTGTCAAGATTCACCACGCTCAAGAGCGCCGCGCCCGGTTGTGCTATCTCGCCCACACGCGTCGAGCGGCTCACGATGACGCCCGTCAGCGGCGCGCGTACCACAGCGCGAGACTGATAGGCTTGCGCCAGCTCGAGCTGCACCTGGGCCTGATGCAGTTGTGCTTTTGCCAGCGCGATTTCTTCCGGCGACGAACCGGCCTTTAGCTCGGCCAGCGCAGCCTCGGCCACGCTCACGCTCGCCAGTGTCATGCTGTAACTGCTGCGCGCGCTGTTGACTTGCGCTCGCAGCGTCACAGGCGCGTAGCGCATCGCTTCCAGTGCCTTGACCTGGGCCTTGGCGCCGTCGAGTAGAGCCTGGGCCGCTTCCAGATTGTATTGCGCGGTGGCGATCTGCTTGTTGAGTGACGCACGGCGTCCGGGTTCGCCGTCGTAAAAGTCGCGCCACCAGCGCGCCTCGGCGAGTTTGCTCTGCGCCACGGCCACGCTCTGCTCGGTCAGCGTGACGGCTGTGCGCGCTGCATCTGTCTGCGCCAAAAGCTGCTGCGGGTTGTTGAGGATTTTTCCGGCGTCACGATAAGCAAGCGCCGCGCCGTCCCGTTCGGCCTGCGTCTGCGCAAGCTGCGCCTGCGCCACGGCGATGTCTTCCTTCCGCGCGCCAGACATGACCTGCGCCAGGCTCGCTTCGGCAGCACTCACCGCCGCCAGCGCCTGCTTGACCTCCACCTGGAGCGCCGCATCGTCGAGCCGCACGAGCGCCTGGCCTGCCTGCACCGAATCGCCCTCATCCGCCGCAATCTCAACTACGCGCCCCCCGACTTGCGCCACAACCGTGGCCTGCGTCGCCTCAATCACGCCGCTGAGTGCAAGTGTGCCACTGTTTGCACCTGGCTGACACGCCGTCGCAGCGAGCGTCATACACACCAGCAGGATGCAGGAGGCAAGAGGCAGGAGGCAAGAGGCAGGAGGCAAGAAACAGGAGGCAGGAGGCAGGAGGCAGGAGGCAAGAGGCAAGGCGAAGGTCGCGGGTTGCGTTGGGGCGAGGCGGTGATAGAATGATGCTCTACCTGTCGGAAACCCGTCATCTCTCCTGTTGATTTGGACGGTGCGCAAAGGCGCAATTGCGTGTATCCTTATGCAAGATAACCAAAGGAGGTTTGACGAATGAGCGCACAGAGGTTCGAGTACAAAGTGGTCTATGCCGACTTGCGCGGACGCGTGTCCGTGGAAGGCGACGAGACGCTGATCGAGGAGGGTGAGCGGATGACGGCCTTTGGCCGCCGTTACCTGAACAGCCTGGGCGTCCAGGGTTGGGAGCTGGTCGGCATTCAGCACCAGCCGATGGGGGCGGCGTTCCACGTTTTCAAGCGCCCGCTGGCCGAGGGGCAACAGCCTGAGCCGGCCAAGCCCATCAAGACTGAACCCAAGCCCTAACCGTAACGGGACCTTCGAGGGCCCGCGCAAGCGGCCCTCGAAGGCCTGGCTAAAGCATGGACGACATCACACGCGAAGCGATTGACGACGTATTGGAACGCGCGCTGGAGCGCCTCCGGCGCGCGTCTGCCGCGTTGCCGCCTGACTCGGCCGCCGCGCGCGAATTGGGCGTGGCGCAGCGCCTGGTCGAAGCGGCGCTTCACGCGGCGCGCGCCGGGGGCGATGCGCTCGGCCTGCTCGACGGAGATGCGGCGCATCGCTCGTCGTCGGCGGATGATCTGCCGCCCATGCTCCCGCTGACGCTGCGCGAGGAAGAGGTGCTGCGTCTGATGGCGGAGGGATTGCGCAACAAGGAAATCGCCGCACGGCTTGGCATCTCGGAGCGGACGGCGACTTTTCACGTTGGAAATGTATTGTCCAAGCTGGGCGCAGATGGCCGTGTGGAGGCGATTCACCTGGCTCGACGGCAGGGCCTGATCTGAACACAGTCGGCACAATCCCCGCAACAATCCCGCCGCCCGATTTGAACAGCAATTGCTCCGCCAGTGAATCCCTCTCCGGGTGGTAGAAAAATCCATCCAGGCACGTCGGCGTTATTAGCAGCGGCAGGCGCTGTTCATTCTGGAGCGAGCTCACCTGCTCCGCGCTAAAGAGCGGGCCCGGCGCGCAAGTGTCAATTGAGCCGTGGCCGATATAAGCCAGCATCAGCGCGCCGCGATTCCACTGGCGGATGATTTCCGCGCGCGCAGATTTGTCCCTTCAAGCTGTCCCGGTAATCATAGCTTGCCTTGCCGACGAGCAGGACAAAACGCGGCGCGGGCGCGGCCCATTGGTTGCGTGCGTAGGTCAGGAAATCGTGCAGCGCGCGCGGGTCGGGAACGATGATGATGTCATCGGCGCGCTGATCGGTGGCGCGCAAGTTGTTGGGGTGCGCCGGTAAAAGCCCTAGGAATTTCGGCGCCCTGGTGTATCAGTCGGAGACGCGGCAGGCTCGCCGCATCGAGAGCCAGACCGGCCGATTGCAAATCGCCGCGGGCGAGGCGATACAGCCCCGGCTCGGCGACCAGCACTTTGATGGACGTGGCAGTCAGCACAGGCGGCCTGGGTGCGCAAGCCACAAGAAACAGGACGAGCGTGGACAGCGCGAACGACACCCGGAGACGTGTCATGGGCGTGAAGGACGTCTCCACAGGAAATAGCCGACGATCCCCAGTACGCTCAGGCCCAGCACAGCGCCCAGCCCGATGAGACCCACGCCGATCAGAACGCGCACCAGTTCAAGTTGGGGTGTTTCAGCCGCAGGAGACAGCAGTTGCGCGGGCCGGGTGGGGGTTAAGATGGATGCGCCTGATTTCTTGGGCGTGGCAGTCGGCGCGGCGACTGACGGCGCGGCCAGAGTTGTCGTGCCGCGAGTGGCGGTCGGCCGCTGCGCTGCCGTTGGCGCCACGACCGTCGAGATAGAAGACGTGGGCGTGCGTCCCGGCTCAACCGGGGGCGTCGGCGTCGGACTGAGGGGCAGAGGAGTCGCCGGCGTCGCTGTGGCATTCGGCATGGTCGCCTGCACAGACTGCGTGGCAGTGGCGGCTGGCTCGGACGCGGCCGGCGTCTCCGGCTGCGGCGTGCTGGTCGGCGTCGGCGTTAAAGTCGGTCGGGTCGCTGTGGCGGTAAGGACTGGCGTATCGGTCGGGGTTGGCGTGGAAGATGGCACGGGCGTGTGCGTGGGTGGGCGTGTGGGAGCCGACGACGGCGCTATAGCATCTGCGGAAACCGGGCCGAACGATTCGGTCGCGCCATACACATCCACACTCTTCAGCTTGTAATAGTATTGTCCCGGCGTCACATTCGTATCGGTATACACATAGTCTGTCCCGACAATGCAACCTATACACTGGCTGGGAATGAGCTGACCATTGTTGAGATGAGTCGGCATCAGAAAATTCACGCTGGTGTCACGCCACAAGTTGAAACCTACATTGTTGACCTCGTTCGCCGTCGTCCACATGACCACAATCTGCCCAACCTGGCCTTGCGCTTCGAAGGACGAAATCGTCACCGCGGCAAGCGTCGGCGCAGGGGGCGCGCTTGTCAGCGCGAACAGCAGGACGATCAAGACAAGTGGGAGGCAGCGTCGCAAGGTCATCCTCACCCTCCTGTGCCGGGTCAACTCACGCCAAGCGCGAGCCACACGCTGGCACGAATCAAGCTCCGCCATCCTTTGAGCACCGCCCGGCGTATCACCGGGCCCGGTGTGCGCTGCGCTGCGCTCTGACAGCGCAGCAGGAAAGCCAGAGCCGCGCCGGCTTGCCTGGCTCGCGCTGACTGCACATCAATCTCGCGCTGTCCATGACGAATAGCCACGACGACGCCGACCAATTGCAGCTCTGGCCAGGCCTCATCTGCCACACCGCTGTTGTCCCCCTGCGTGACCAAGAGCGTCTGCCCGGCATTGCATCGCCGGTCAATCAGCCGATGAGCGCGCCAGCCCTCGCCCCATTTGCCGACGACAATATCGCCTACGCGCGGCTGGTCCGGCTGGGCTGCGCGCACGAGCACGGCATCGCCAGGCGACAGCATGGGCCACATGCTGGCCGTGGGAATCGTCAGGCGCACGGTGCGGCCAGCGTCGAGACGCTCTTTTACGAGTGCGCTCGCTGCGCTCGCTGTTCGAGTGAGTGCAGATGCGGGATCAGCTTGAAGGCGCATATCACTGTCTCAAGACGACGGGCAAATAGATCGGGAACCTGACCGGTATGACGGTCACACTCCAGTCGTTCGCCGTGTCACTCTGCGGCAAGGTCGTCGTGATTGTGGCCGTATTCGTCAGCCATGCACTCGGCCAATGCACTCCCACCGGGTCGAGCATGGCGGTGATGGTGATCAGGCCACCTGTGCCCGGAGGCAAGCTGCCAACTGTCCATTCAAGGCGCGTGCTGCCGGCCCGCGTGATGGGCACGCCGCTGGACACGACTTCTGGCGTGAGCAACGTCGCCGGCAGCAAGTCGCCGATCATTACGGTGTCAGCCCTCAACTGCCCGATGTTCGTAAACGCCAGTGTGTAAGTGATCGGTGTGCCGATAAACATCACGCCGCCGGGACTGACCGCCCGCCCGCTCAACTGTATCGGATGTTCGCTAGTGACAGAGCCTCGTGGCGGTCCCCATCAACTCTAGCCGGGCGTCGTCGGACAGCAGTATATCATTACATTCCGAGCTCAGCTATTGAGTATGAAGCAACCAAAATCGGCTTTTCCTAGCGGTTCCAGCGTACAATAGGACGCCATCGCTTCCAGCGGCGCGCTGTAGACAATCCGCGGCTTTTCATACTTTTTCTTGACAACTTGCTGCGGGCTTGCGCCTTGCTCGCCGCTGCCTTTTCGGTCGTCCATGCGGCATCTCCTTTTGAAGGATAGAGTACAAGACCATGTGATCCTGGTGGACGCGTCCATGTTCGCGCTTCGACCCGTGTGGTGGAATCTCTGGGAGCCCACGCGGCGTTCTGGCCGGGCATAGCCAGGGTTCAGGCAAGCTCTTGAACGGGCATCCGCCACCAGACCGGCGACTGCAAATGAGCCGGGATGGGAATGTCGGCGGGCAGCACTCTTTTTTCAATCAACGCCTGGCGCCGCGCCAGCGCCTCGCGGCAGTTGACAGAGGCAGGGCCGCGCAGGTCGCCATCTTCCACTTGCGCCAATCCATGGCAGCGCACGCACAAGTTTCTAAGCTCGCACGTGCGGCACACCGGCAGCTCGTTCAGCGTCAGCCTGGCCAGGCCGCAGAGCGTCTCACTTTGCCAGATCGTCTGCAGCGATTGCTCACGGACATTGCCAGCGACGATGCGCGTCTGAACACAAGGAAATACATTGCCATACGGATCAATGACCAACGCGCTGGACGCCATCCCGCAAGTGCGCTGGTCCGGCGACACGACCCGACCCGCCCACAACGCCGGGTCCAACTCTGTACGAAACAGCCACAGCAAGTCGTCGTCGGTGAGGCGATGCTGCAAGGGCGAGAGGCCGCCGGTATCCTGGGGCGTGATCGTGATGTCGTAACGGAATTGCGCTCCCAACTCTTCCGCCAGGGCTCGGAGCGCGCGAAACTGTCGCACGTTGTGGCGCATCAGCGGCGTCTTGACCACGGTGCGCACGCCCCGCTCGCGCAAGAGACTCAGCGCCCGAATGGACAACTCGAACGAACGCGGACGGCGCGTGATGACCTCGTGCGATGCGGCCTCTGCGCCATACAGGCTCACCTCGACCGCGTAAGGATGCAGAGCGGCGAGGCGGTCGGCGACGGCCGGCTTGATCAGAATGCCGTTGGTAAACAGGCGCAAGACAAAGTGCTTGGAACGCGCGTATTCCGCAATCTCGAACAAGTCACGGCGCACCAAAAGCTCGCCGCCGGACAGCGTCAGGTTCAACACGCCCAATGCGGCCAATTCGTCCACCACACGCAAGCATTCTTGCGTGGTCAGCTCGCCGGGGACCTTGGCGGAAGGGGGCAACACTTGCAGGTAACAATGTGTGCAACGTTCGTTGCAGCGATAGGTCAGCTCCCAATGTGCGCTGAACAGACGATGCTGCTTCTGAGATCGGGCAACCATCTGTTGGTATAAATTGGGTGATGTTGTCAATGGTCTTCTGAGGCTAATCAAAGTTTGGGCGTATCCTGAAGTGTCAAGGCGCGAGCGTCAACCAGTTTCTGTACAAACTCGGTCACGTCTTGCAGTGCGGCGTCTGGCGTCACCTCGTATTCTGCCACAATCGCATCGGCAATCTGCCGGACGCTGCGGGAGCCGTCGGCCAGCTCCCAGATGCGTGTGCCGGCCGGATTGAACACATTCACGTTACCCGAGTCCGCCAGGATAATCACAGCCTCACCATCTACCACTCGCGCTCCGACCTGAGGATGTGGCACAGGGTATTTATCCGAGTTCATCTATCACACTCCAAAAGCCAGCCTCCCGCCGAAAGTGCAAAGCGAACACCGGCGCCGAGGCGACCATGTCTGCGCAAAGTTCAGCCACTCGTCCGGCATTGGCGGGCTGAGACATGACAAAGGGCACACACGCCGCAAGCCGCGCCACCGCTTCGGGCGCAGATACGGGCGCGAGCCGATGCTCGTCCGCCTTGACCAGCATGAACAGCCCCCGCAAATCGGCCTCGGCGTTCGTGCGGGGCGCTTCCGGCAAATCTCCTCGAAAGGGCACACCGTACACACGGCAGGTCCGGCCGCATTTCTTGACGATCACCAAATCGTCACTCAGAACGGTATGGTCGAGCGACAGCTCCGAGATGGTCGTCTTGCCGCTGCCCGATGGCCCAAAGAACACATAACCTTTTCCCTGTCGTATGACCCCACTGGCATGCAGCAAGAGCGCACCGTGATCCAGGCATTGCCTGGCATACAATACCCGGAGGAAATTTTCCGTATCGCCCTTTGGCCTCAGGGTCAGCGCGCCATAGCCAGCCGTCAAGTCCACCCACCCCTTTTCCATGTATGACTCGAATTCGAGGCGGCCAGCCTGCACAGTGTTTTTGATCTGCCATGTCTCTGCCGATTCGAACTGAATGTACTCGGGTCCCGGCTCGACCTGCACATCAATTGAAATCGCTTTGGATGGCGCGGCTGCCACGAACGGCGCATAGCGCTCCAGGAGGCGGGCGCGCATCGGCTCGTCGAGGTTATTGAGGCGCAACGTTACCGGTATATCGGCGATGGAAAGATTTAGAGTAGATACAGTCATCGGTCATTTCACGCTGATTTCAATTCCCGGCGACGTGCCGACCTGGTCGGCGTCGTACATATCATGGACCGACACATACAACCAGCCGCGCCCGGGCCGCACGGCTACCGCATCCACCGTCAGCTCCTTTTGCTCGATGGGCAGGTGAGCGGTCTGCGCGTTGGCCCCGCCTTTGAGCAGAGCCAGGTTGCCCGGCAAGAACAGCCGCGCCAGCGGAGCGATGGTCTGCTGCTTGGGCGTGACAGTGATTTGGACGCGCTCGCCCAAGCCGAGTTTGGTCCTGGTCGGTTTCACCGCAAACTGGAAATCGGCGCGCGGCTCCAGATGATTGATTTCGATTTCCTCGTCCACGCGCACGATGAGGTTATCGCTGAGCGCCGTCACTTGTCTGCCGATACTCTTTTCGCCCAGCACAACGTCTTGCCCGTCTATCACGGCGCGAGCAGCCTGGTCGAACTTGAGCGAGGCCAATAGCTCCACCAGTGCGCGCGTGTCGGCGGTGGAATACAACATACCATTGACCAACTTGCCGGTGACGAAGGCGAACGCCGGGCGGAACAGCTCGTCGCTCGCGTCGTGCATCACGCGGGCGGCATCGGCCGTCACTTCCAGATCGCCGCCCCAGGCCGAGGTGGACTTCCAATGGGCCTTACCGCCCTCGTGTCGCACGGTTTTACGCAGGAGCTTGAGAGCCGGGGCGCGGTCGCCTGCGAAATAATGTGCCACGGCGTCTTCCGCGCTGTCCATTTTTCGGCGGAAACCGGAGTTCAGCGGCAAGAGCGCGTTGTCATGATACCTGGCCCTGAGCAATGCGTCCTGCGCTTTGGCGAGCATCGCCTCCGAGTCGGGATACGGCAGGCTCCGCAGGCCCAACAGGCGATGCGCCACGCGCGCCGTAATGTCCACGCCCGGCTGGCCGCCGCACCAGATGGAAAACATGCCATCGGGATGCTGGAAGGTTGAGAGGCGCTGCAGTCCAGCCAGGATACGGCCATTCGTCGTGGGCAGGTCGCCCGGCACGATTCCGCTGGTGATCCCTCGATACGCTACAGCCAACCCATACAGGGCGGACGAGGTTTGCTCCGCTCAGCCAAAGGGATAATGGAAGAGTGCGGTGATCGTGTCCTTGAGCGTCTGGCCTGGCGTGGCATAGACCACCACCTTTTCGCCGCGCGCGGTCTGACCCTTGTCCAAAATCATCAGGCGCGAGGCCGTGACGATTTGCTTGCCGGGCCACAGCACATCGCGCACGGTCCAATCGGAATCGGTCGCGCTTTCAATGCGCACCTCAACGCGCCCGGGCCCCTGGATGGAAAAGCGCTCCAGGCCGCTGCCCTTGACCTGGCGACGTGTCTGGCTCGTCGCTGTGGCAATGATCAACTCGGCCGGTTCACGTGTGCTGTAATTGACCGAGGCCAGGATGTCATCGCCGACACTGGCGATGGCGGGTAGATCCAACTCGGCATAGAGCGGCTTGTCGGCCTGCACGTCGGACGTGAGCTCGACATAGTCTGCGCCTTTAAATACGTACGCGCGCACGCGCCACGTCCCGATCTGGTCGCCCAGTTTGACGGCGCGCGAGACCCGGCCGTCAACCTCGAAAAATTCGATGTAGGCCAGCTCTGGAAATTCCATGCGCGATGGCGCGACGACCATCGCAGGCGCTTTTACTTCTGCTTGGGCGAAACTCGGTGTGGCCGGCATTGCACGCTTGAACGCGGCCGGCGAAACGGCAGCCTGCAACATCACCGGAGCGCCGCCCATCGCCCGAAGAAACATCCGGTCATCGGGCGGCGCCCATTGTTGGTCATTTCCATCTGGCGCCTGGCCCGCGCGCAGGTTGCCCGTCGCGTCGCGGATGCTGTCATAGATGCGCCGGGCAAGTTTTGGCACGGGGCTTTCGTGCTCCAGGCGGGCGTCGTAGACCAGCAGCAGGCAGGGGGCGTTGAGCGTAGACGCCCGAAGGGCGGGAGCGTTGAGCGAAGAGAGAGCGATTTCAATGCCGATCTCTTCACCCGGTCGGGCTGTCGCGGGTGTTGCCAGTTTAGCCTCGAACCCGACCGGCTTGACGACGACGCCCCAACCTTCGAACGGCTTGTCTTGCGTGAACGCGCCGACGGTGAACAGTGTGTAGGGCGCTTGTACATCGAACTCGATGATTCCGCCGCGTTCGAGACCGCCGTGCTCAACGACTCGACACGTCCCCTGGCGCGGGTCAAACGCCACAATCTGAACTTGCGACATGCGACTTGCGACCTGCAGCCTGCCCCTTGCCGCGTGGACACTTGCCAGCATCAGCGGCGCCATGTTCATCTCGCCCGCGCCAATGTAAAATCCGCGCACGGGCTGGGCGTCTTGCCACGGCAACAGCCCGGCTTCCACGGCCTGGCCGAGCGGATTGATCTGGATATGCTCGCGCTCCATTGCGCCTGTGCCAGGAAACGAGACGAGCGCCGTGTTGCCGTCGGGCGTGGTCACCTGGACGTGGAACGGCCCGCCGTGATTGGAAAGGTCCAGGTCGCCATAGACCAGGCCGTCTTTGGCCTGGGCCGTCTGCGTGGCGACGACGCGCTCGCCACACACCTGGCACTGCAGGCCGAACTCGACCTGTCCGGAATAGGGTACCGAAAGCAGGAGCAGTTTGAGGGTAAACTTTAAATGCTGCTGGGCGTACGTATGCTTTTCAAGCGTGGCGATGAGCGGGGAGAGCGTGAACTCGGCCACGCTGAATTCGCAAGCGGCCTGCACGCCGCTTGCGCCGGGCCGTGTGACCTGCACGGCATACTCGCCCTCTCGCAAGTCCGGGTAGCGGTGCAGCGCCAGGCCGTCTGCGTCGAGCATGATCTGCGCTTCGTAGACTTTAATCCCGGCCAGCTTGATTTCGAGCGACACAACATTGCCCGCTGCGTCCGGCGCGATGATGAACACACATGCCTCGCCGCCGGGCTTGTAAATCTTGCAGTCGGTGATGACGGTCAGAAGATCGAGGGAAGGAAGTGGCAATTTGTTTTGATCGGGCAATGGCGCGATGTACGACCGTTTCCTGGCTTGAGGACTGACCTGGACATCGCGCACCGAAGGTTTGTCCTCAAGTGGCTCATCGCCAAAGCCCACCGCATGCTGGTGGCGCGAAAGGATGGCGGGCGCGTGAAACGTCTGCACGGCGTCATCCACCTTGAGCGCGATGGGATGCGCTTGATCCGCCTGCACAAAGATGAACTGCCGCCCGATGAACACGCGCTCACGAAAGTGGTGTGTTGCCTGCCCGCACTTGCACTTGTCTGCATCCGGCGGGTTGGGGCGAGAACACTTGGGGCAATACATGGCTCCTCCTTCCTCTCACTCAGACGAGTTGCCAGGCCGGCTGGTCACTGCGAGGCGGTCACATGCTCCGGTTCGATCTTGTAGGTGACCCGCGCTTCGCCGGGTCGCCGATAGGGATACTTGTCCACGCCCAGGTATTTCTTTGAAATTGTCAGGAACTGTGTTCGTCATGTCAGTCTCTCTTTCTTGTGCGATTCAGAATTTGCGCTCGTCGCGCGACACGCCGCTCCTGCTGCTCAACGATCTCGTGGACGTGCTCGACCTTTTCGGCAATCGCCGCCGCCAGCCAGGCGCGTCCTTTTTCCGCCGTGGCGACCGAGGGCTGGCCGTACGCGCCGGTGAGCGTGTCGTCCGTCCACGGCGGATTGGCGATGAGCGCACCACCTTCCAGCCAGTCCATGTAGTATTCCGGCGTGGCGATGAAATTCACCTCGTCCACCGCGCGCTCCATGTGAACCAGCTCGGGGCGCAGATGCAAGATGTACGACGTTTCCAGCTCGCAGGCATGACCCATCCCGCCAGGAAACGCCGATTCACGCAGTCGCTGGATTTCCTTGTAGCCGGACGCGGTGAGATGCAAAAACGACGTAGCGCAGAAAATGTGCGGCCAGCGGTCGCCTGCATATTTGACGACATTGACCAGGAACGAGTGATTGCCGCCGTGTCCATTGATGAGATAGAATTTGTCGAACCCACGCTCGACGAACCAGCCGACCGATTCCAGAACCAAATCTTCCCAGGCGCGGCCCTCCACGCTCAACGTAGCGGGGAATTGGCCTCGGTGCATCGAGACGCCATAGGGCAGTGTGGGAACGCGCAAGATCCCATCGGGGAGCGCCCGTTCCACTCCGCGCGCAATCGCGTCAATGATCAGCGTGTCGGTGGAAAGCGGCAGGTGAAGGCCATGCTGCTCGGTATGGCCCAGGGCCATCAGGACGATTTTAGATTTCGGATTTTCGGCGCCTGCGCTTGCGCCTGCGCGTATTACGGGTGTTGGAGATTTGATCTTCCAGATTTGGCGAAAGCCTTGCGCCTTGAGCGATGCGGTTAACGTGGTCAGGAAGGGGCGCAAGGTGGCCGGGGACACATTCCATTCCGGGAGCAACGGCGGCAGCACGACTATTTGCCGGGGTGTACGACCCACCTCGCGCAGCCACTTGCGGGCCAGCGCGTCCATGTCGGGCGGCCCGCCGAGGGGGATTACGAGCGGCACGCTGCGCGGCAACGCGGCGACTTCTGGGTAGGTCAGCTCGTCATAGTGTAAGGCTTGCACACACTGATTGTATCACAAGTAAGGCAAGATGGCATACTATGGATGGCGCATCTGGACGCTGACAGGACCCGGTTGACGCGCGGGCATGATGCGAGTAGAATCTTGGCTGGAGGTGCACGATGGACGCGACCGAGTTTGACCCCAACGCCGACCTGGCTGCGTGCCGGGCGATGGCCGACGAATTTGAGGCATATCTCAAATCCGACGTGTTATACTGGCAGATGGACGCCGCCCGCCCCGGCGGCGAACAGTTTCCCAAGCTCACGCTCGGCGGATTCCTGGAACGCGCCCGGCGATTGAGCGCCGCCCCGCTTTCGCCGGCGCAACGATCCACATTGGACGAAGCCGTCAGGCGCTTTGAGACGGCGCGCATGGCGCACCGCGAGCGTTACGAGGCGCGCGCGCTCCACGATTTGCGCGGACGGATGGACGCCTGGGCGTGGTACCTGGACGATTACGCTAAACAGCCCAGCGAAGAAGCGCTCTACTATCCCGCTCAAGCGCATACGCGGCTGGCGATTGCGCTGCTACTGGATGAACTGGCGCACAACGCAGAAGCGGCGCCCTTCGTCCGGCGCCTGTTTGTGCTCGACGAGCGTCTGCGCGCCGATTGGATCGGCGGCGCGTTTGTATGGCACAGCTCGCTGGCGCATGCCTTCCCGCGCGAATCGTTCTGGTGGCTCTACGGGCATCTCAAGCAACCCGAGTAAAGTGTGCCAGACCGGGTTCTTGCGCCGTGGGGTTGTTGTGGTATACTTGATTGATTCTGAGTCGAATCGAGGAAACAGCATGGTCAGTCCCGACCTTTTGGAAATCTTGCGCTGCCCGGCGTGTGTGAGTGGGCCGAATCGCCGAGAAGGCCCCGACCCCGGGCGGCTTGTGCTGGTGCAAGATGCCTGGCTGGTCTGCCAGGAGCAAGGCTGCGGCCGCAAGTATCCCATCAAGGACGATATTCCGGTCATGCTCATCGAAGAGGGCGACCAGTATCGCAGCACGCCCGTCGAAGAGTTGGGCCAGCCATGACCGAGCCAGACGAATCGCATTTATTCCCGCCGCCCGCGCGATTGAGGCGGCTCGATTTCTGGATGGCGCTGATTGCGCTGTTGCAGTTGTTTGCGGGCCTGGGGGCCATCGCCTTGCCTGACTCCATTTCCGGCACAGTCGTTTGGGCTCTCAACGCCGCCCACGGCTTGCGCCAGGCCGACGTGATTGGAGCCGCGCTCATCATAGCCGGCAGCGCACTGATCTGGATCACGGGTCTGGTCTGGCAATGGCGGCGCACTGTGTTCAGCGCCTCGATCATGTTTCGCCGCTCTTAAAAGTTGGTATCAGCTTCCACAATTCCCGCCGTGTCGCAAGCTACCTGCAGCACGCTCCCTATTTCATCGTCTGACAGTCGGCGGGCAAGCCGCGCCTGAAATTTGCCGTGCTCCCGCTTCGGCTTGGTGAAGGTTTCCCTAGCCTGTGTACTCGCTCTACTGATTCCTCGATGGTATAATCCTCGCCATGCCTGTCACACAACGCACGAACCACTTGCGCTGGGGAATGGTCGGTCTGCTGATGGCAGCGGTTGCCCTCCGCGCATTCGCCTTGACCCATCAAAGTTTGTGGCGCGACGAGGTGGACGCGCTGCGCTTTGCCACGGCGCCCTGGCGCGAGATGCTCGACACGTTCACGCAGCCTGGCTGGAACGGCCCGCTGTACTTCTTTCTGCTGCGCGGCTGGGTTGCACTCACGGGTCAGAGTGAATTCGCTTTGCGTTACCTTTCGCTCCTCTTGGGCGTGGTTGCCGTCGCACTGGCTTTTGCACTCTCCAAACGATTGACGGATGCTCTCACCGCGTTTTTGTGCTCCGCAGTGTTCTCCATCTCGCCTTACTTTATCTGGTACAGCCAGGAAGCCAAAATGTACACGCTCGTTCTGGCGTTGGCCGCGTTGGGGGTCTATGCGCTACGGCGTGGCATCGAGACGAATCGGGTTGGCTGGTGGGCGACACTCGTCGCGGCGACGAGCATTGCAGTGTACTGCCACATCCTGGCGGCGCTGCTCATCCCGGTCGAGATGATTCTGGCGTTGGTGTGGGGCATCGGTGTGCGCCAGAGCGGCCGGTGGAAAGGCGCTCTCGTATCGTTTGCGTGTCTCACCTTGCCCTATCTGCCGCTCGTGCGCTGGCAATTGGCGCTCGTGCTTACGCCCGCACAGACCGGCTTTGCGTTTTATCCTTTCGATCAAATGCTCCTCATTCTGTTGGGCGGCTTTGCTACAGGCATCAGCGGACGGCTGCCGACAGCGGCGCTGTGGCCCGCCGGAACTCTGGCGCTGATCGGCCTGGTCTTGAGCGCGGCGCGCTGGCGCGAGAAAGCCGCTCTGATCGTGTGGCTGCTGTTGCCGCCGCTGGCGCTCTTTCTCATCTCGATCAACCGGCCCATTTTTACCGACCGATACCTGATCTGGATCGGCCCGGCGTTTTATCTGCTGATGGCGCTCGGGATGACGGCCATGTGGCAAGTCTGCAAGCCGCTGGGAGTGGCGGCGGTTCTCGCCGTGGCGGGCATTGCGCTGGTGGGTGTTTACGATCAAGCCGCCACGCCGATCAAGTCGGATTTTCGAGGCGCGGCGAGTTACGTTCGCGACCATCAAGAGCCTGGAGATCTGATCGTTTTCCAGATTCCCTACGTGCGCTACACTTTTGACTATTACCATCCTCAGCCATACGATTGGGCTGACGGGCTGTTCACGAACTATGGGATGAGCGACGCGGACGTTGACGCGCAGATGCGCGCGATAGTAGCGGGCCGCAAGACCGTCTGGCTGGTAGCTTCTGAGATGGAAATGTGGGACCAAAATCTGCAGGTCTGGCACTGGTTCGAATTGCACGCCCGCCGGACGGATGCGGTTGTGTTGACGCAAGTGACGCTATACCGGTATGAGTTCTAAATTTTCAATTTTCAATTTTCAATTTTCAATCGGCGCGGTGGCGCTGGCGATTGTCGCCGCCGTGTACCTGCTGACGTTCCAGACGGACATTTGCAGCAACCCAAGCGAGTACGTGATTGATTCGGGTGAGTATCAGATCGCGCTACCACTATGGGGCACAGTTCACCATACAGGCGCGCCGACGTATTCACTGGTGGGCGCGGCGTTCGTGTCGCTCGCGCGACTCTTGGGCGTCCCACCCGCGGCGGGTGTGGCACTCTTTAGTGTTGTCTGCACGCTGATCGGGCTGGGCTTGATCTATGCATTAGGCGTGCATTTGACCGGCAACGCGTGGGTATCGGGCGCGGCGATATTGGCGCTGGCATTCGGGCCATCGTTTTGGATTAACCACGTCATCGCCGAGCTGCGCGCTTTTGGAACGGCGCTGCTGGCAGCCTCGCTGTGGCTGGCCGTGCGCTACAGCGAGACTCGCGGGACAAAGTTCTTGTACACGCTGGCATTTGTATGGGGGCAGGCCGTGGTGCATCACCGGCTGGCTGTTTTCACCGCGCCCGCGATGGCGGTACTGGTCTTGCCGGGTTTGCTGAACGACCGGAAACGCGCTCCTCGTCTGATGTTGGGATCAGCCGGCCTGGGGCTGCTGGCGTTCGCGTTCTATCTCTACCTGCCGCTGCGCGCGCGCATGGGCGCGTGGACCTATGGCGATCCCGGCACCTGGCCGGGCTTTTGGTTCATCTTTTGGTCGCGCGAGGTGACGTTCTTGCTCGTCCCGCCCTCCAGCGCCGCCGGACTGATCAACAACGTGCGCGATGCGTTTGCTCAACTGGCTTTTGAATGGACTGTGCCTGGAGCCATCGCCGCTGGAGCGGGGTTGATCGTCGCCGTCGCCTGGAGCAAGACAAGGCAAGTAGGCTGGGCGCTCATCGCCTGGGTGGCGACGTTCCTGGTCTATCTCTCTGTCTGGCACGAGGCCGTGTCGCCCGAAAAAGTGTTGCTGTGGGTGAGCATCATCCTGGCGCTCGCTTTGGCGATCCTGGCGGCGCGCTTGTGGCAGATGCGCCCGTGGCTCGGTGCGGCGAGCGTTGTGGCGCTCGTCGTGCTGGCCGGCACAGCCGGCTACATTCATCGCACTACGGTTCTGTCGCTCACGCGCGATCCGCGCGGGCGCGAGATCATCAACTTGCTCAAATCAGAGATGCCGGTCGGTCGAGGCGGCGTCGAGCCAACCTTCATGGCGCTGTGGGGCGGCGATTATTTTGCAGCGGTGTATGGCAGCCGGGTGACGGGTGAGCTGAAAGGCTTGCGCGTGGTGGATCACCGCGCCGATTTCAGGCAGATCGTCGAGAGTGGCTCGCGTCTCATCACACTGCCTTCGACGTTCAACGAGTTGCCCAAGTCATGGTGGCGCGAACGCATCGGCGGCGCGTATCTCTGCTCGGCGGGGCAGGGACTGGTAGAGATCGGCGCCAGGCCGCCGCTCACACCCGACGATGTGCCGCCCGGCACGCCGGTCGAGTTGGGCGATGGAATCAGCTTGCTGGCACGGCAAGTCAAGCCCGTGGGCAACTCGGTACGCGTGACGCTCTACTGGCAGGCCGCGCGGACGCCCTCGCAAAACTATTCCGTCTTTGTTCACCTTTCGGACAAGGACGCCATCAGCGCGCCGGGTGACATTATCGCTCAAGCCGACAGTGAGCATCCAGTGTATGGCTGGTATCCGACAACCAAGTGGGGCGCGGGCGAGATTGTGCGCGAAGATTACGAATTGGCCGTTCCACCTAGCAAGATGCCGAGGCTGCTTTCGATCGGGATGTATACGCGTGATGCCGCCGGAGCGTTTCATAATCTGGGTGCGGTGAACGTCCCGCTTGTTTCAAGATAAGACCTTTTTGTCCACAAAGTTGTTTTCCTGGTGTCTCTTCGTAGAAGGCTTGGAATGATTCGTTCTGATTCACGCCACATCGCAATTTGGCCGGGCGCGTTGGCATGCGCGGCGTTTGCGGTCGTGTATGCGCTCGCGTTGCAGCGCCAGATCAACGGCGCTGGGCAAATACAGATGATGGATGTGGCCGAGATGCAGATTGTGCTGGCTTCTTGGGGCACGCTGCATCCGGCCGGCTATCCGCTCTATACAATCCTGGGCAATCTCTTTGTGGCGTTTTGGAAATTGCTTGGCGTCCCGGCGGCGGCGGCATCGGCGGGCTTTTCACTCGTGCTGGCCGTGGTGACGCTGGCGCTGCTCTATCGCTTGATGTGGGAATTGACCGGGCACGTGTTGCCGACGCTTACGGCAGTAATGCTGCTCGGGGTGAGCCGCACATTCTGGCTATTCTCGTCGGTGGCCCAGACGTACACGATGAACGCCGTGTTGATCGCGCTGCTCATCTGGTTCTCAGTGCGCTACAGCCGACACGCGCGCGACCTCGACTTGATTCTGCTGGGGTCAGTCACGGGAGCCGCGCTCGCCCATCACCGAACGATTGTCCACTTGCTGCCGTGGCTGGGGCTGCTGGTCATCTTGCCAGTGCTGTGGCGCGTGCGCCCGTGGCGTGCAATGCTCGTCGGCGGAGCATTGATCGTCCTTCCGCTTAGCCTGTATTTCTACATTCCGCTGCGAACGGCGCAGGGCGCGGCGTATCAATACATGCCCGTCAAGACACTGAATGACCTCGTTTACTTTGTGAGCCAGAAGGAATACCAGCCTCACTTGCGCTTTGTCGCTTCGATGGCCGAAGCGGCGGAACGCATAGGGCATTCGCTTGAACTGTGGTTGGGCGATATAAGCGCGGTAGGACTGCTGGGCGGCATCGCCGGGCTGGTCGCTGGCGTCATGCGTTCGACCGAGAAACGCCTGTATTTGGCACTCGCACTTTCGGCATTCAGCATGATGATCTTTCCACTCTGGTACGTGGACCCGGACTCGATGTTCATCCCGCTGGTGATGGTATTCTCGATTGGCGCAGGCGAGCTGGCGAGGCAGTGTATCACTCGCTGGCGCACGGCAGTGTGGGCAACCGGCGCGATTCTTATCGGCATCATCGCGCTGCTTGCGCCGGGCAATTTCAAGTTCGTCCGATCGCTGACGTATAACCCCGCCAGTCAAAACCTGGTGGATGCCGCCGTCGCGATTCCGACTCAATGCCCAATGATTCTCTCACACTGGGGCTGGGACTTGAAGGCGTACCAGTACGGCCAGATCGTCACGCGCCAGTTGACCTGCGCGCGCATCGTCACGCTCGACGACGACCTGCGTGGAATTCTAAAAGACGGCCAGAGCCTCTACGCCGCGTCGCACTTTTTTTACCAGATGTCGCAGGATGAACTCCGACAGCGCGCAGGCAGCTTTCACCTGAACTCGGCCGGGTTCGGCATGTTGGAAATCTCCAAGCGCGTTCAGACTGAAGCGCCCACCGACCTGAAAGGGCAGCCAACGCCGATGGGAGCGGAAGTGACATTACTAGGCTCTCGCATCACGCGCGGGACGGCAAGCACGCTCGACGTGACACTCTACTGGAAGGCAGAAACGATACCCTCAGGCGATGACGCCGTGTTTGTGAAACTATCGGACCGGGACACGATCGCCAGCCCTGGCGACATTATCGCCCAGCAAGACAGCGCGGCCCCGGTGTATAGCTGGTATCCCACCAGCCAATGGCAGGCGGGCGAAGTCGTGCGAGAAGATTATCGCCTCCAACTGCCTGCGAACAAACAAGCACGTTCTCTCACGGCGGGCATGTATACTCGATTGAGTGATGGCACCTTCCAAAATCTGGGCCAGGTAGTGATTCCCGTCGAGAGGGACCGCTAGTGTCGAGAAATTTGTCGGCGTTGATGATCTTGAAGCGTTATCGAAGCGCTTTACTGGTCACAGGATTCTTGGGCCTGTTGACCTGCGTCACGTTGAATAACCTGATCTTGAATTTTGGCACTCTCATACCCGGCGACGCATCGCATGACTATGCCATTCCCTTTTGGAGTCTGTGGTGGGCCAAGCATGCTCTCCTGGACTTGCATATCAACCCGATGTTCACCAACTATATCCTCTTTCCCAACACGGTGAATCTATCATTGCATTCGCACATTCTCACCCTGGGGGTTCTTTCTTTGCCGTTCCAGTATTTCCTGGACATGCACTTGATTGTCAATGGCATCACGGTGCTCTCATTTTTGCTGTCGTCCACCTTGATGTTTGCTTTCCTGAATCGTCATCTGCACAACCCATGGTTGTCTGTCTTGGGCGCTACAATATACGCTTTCTCTCCTAGCACCATTTACCGTGCTTCTCAAATCCATTTCAGCACATTGCCCATCTGGTGGTTCCCTCTCAATCTGCTGTTGTGGGATAAGGTGATCGAACGGCGCTCCGTCCGCTGGGCGCTGGCGCTGGGCATCAGCATTTACCTGGCTTTCATGAACTATTCCGAATCTGCGCTGTGGATGCTATTGACACTGCCTCCCTATATGCTGTATTGTTTGCTCACCCAGACCACGTGGCGCGATCGGAGGCAGGTCATTGGATTGGGAGCGATGGCGGCCCTGGCGGCACTCGCGCCTGCTCTGGTGATGCCGCTGCCGCAAATGCGATGGGTGGACTGGAAAGAATATCCACGGGAAGACATACGTTCAGTGCAGTATTTTTCATTGCCGATTGAGGCTTTGTTCATGCGTGTGGAGGTAGGGGAAAACAATACGCTAGGGCAAACTCTGCCAGCACTTGTGCTGGTCAGTCTGGCCTTCACCGGCAAACGGCGCGAACGCTGGCTATGGTTAGGCGCAGGGTTGGTCAGCTTGATCCTCTCCTTTGGGCCTTATCTGAATGATCCATCTCAACCATTGCCTTTTATACTGATCTATAATCTCACGCGCGGCCAGTACCGCACACCCGTCCGCCTCTCGACGCCGACCACTCTGTCACTCGTGGTATTTGTGACCCTGTCATTGGCTAACCTGTTCGACCGTCTGCGCAGCCGAAGGATTCAAGGCGGGCTGGTCGGAGCGTTGATGGTCGTTTACGTGATGGATGCTGGTATGCTGGAGCCTTTCCCTGTTCGGACCATCCCGGACTATCCTGTCTATCGCGCTATCGGCGCCGATCCGGAGGACCACACATTGTTGCAAGTACCCATCGGGCCAGCTTCGGGCAGTCTAGGAATCGGAGGCGCCGACCAATTGGACTATTATGCGCGCTTTCATCATCAAAGGACCATCAACGGACTGGTATCCCGTGTGCCCGCCAACCAACTGGCCCGTTTCAAGAACACGGCCTTTTTGCGGGCGCTGGCTCGCGAAGGTCCTTTGCCGCCCTTTGAAGAGGCCCGCGCCGAGTTGGTGAGGCGGCTCTCAAGCTGGGACATCCGCTACATCGTCGTCCATAAGGATCTACTCCAAGAGGACGAAGCGCGTGCTTTTATCGAGTTCTTTAATCAACAACCCGAGCTGTGCGTGTTCGACGATGCGGTGGACACCATCGCCTACCGGGCCATCTCGTCGTGGGCCGAGTGTCCCAAGCCCGATTTGATTGCACTGCCCTCAAGCCGTAACCTAAAGTTGGGTGAACCGGGCAGCGACCGCTTTGTGGGTCAGGGGTGGTATAACGTGGAAAACATTGGCGGGCCACAAGGACGTTGGGCTGGTGGAACCGTTACATCTACGCTGAGGCTCATACCGCCATCCACCCGTGTTCGCATTCGCTTCCGCGCAGTGACCTATCCAGCCAACCAGACGGTGACCGTGTCCGTCAACGGTCACACCGTCGGCGTCGCAGACCTGACGAACGATTGGGCTGATTACGAGTTCGCTGTTCCTGCCGAGGCATGGCATGCAGATGGCCCCAGCATCATCACCCTGATCCACGCACGTTTAGAGTCAGCTTTTGAGCGCACGGGCGGCGCGGTAGAAGACAAGCGTCCGCTCGCGGCAGCCTATGACTATTTTGTTTTTGAGCCAGCCCATTAAAGACTGAGATAGATGTCAAAGATAACGCAAGCTGGTCATCTCCTTTTTCAACGTATTGGGCCACATCTGTTGGTGTTAGCCTTTTACGTCGCGCTGACGGTCATCGCGCTCAACAGCTTGGTGCGGCATTTTGCCACAGCCGTTCCTGCCGTCGAGGGATGGGATTACGCTATCTTTTACTGGGACCTGTGGTGGGTCAAGTATGCGCTATTCAACCTGCACCGCGATCCCTTCTTCTCCAACTATGTGCTGTACCCCAACACGGTCAATCTCTCGGTGCACACACTGGCCTTTCCACTGGGACTCGCGTCCGCGCCCCTCCAAGAAATCCTCGACCTCAAACTGATCTACAACGGGTTGATGGTCGGCTGCTTTATCGCTTCGGGGTATCTCACGTTTCTATTTGTGCGACGTCACGTTCAAAACGATTGGATAGCCGCCTTGGGAGGAGCGCTGTTTGCATTCATGCCGATGAGTATCGCGCGCGTTAGCGCGGGTCATCTCAACCTGGCTCAAGCCTGGTGGCTTCCGCTGGAGCTTTTGTTGTGGGATGGCCTTATGGTCCCGCGATCAATGCGCTCGCGCATCGTCGCGGCAGCCGTGCTGGGCCTGGCGACCTATCTAGCCTGGACGGACGACGCGCAATTCATGTTGCTGATCGGGGTGTTGCTTGCACCGTATGCGCTGTTCACCTGGCTCACCCAATGCCAGAAAACGGAACGACTGCGCGTGATCGGATTGGCATTCGTGGCGGGTATATTTATGCTGGGGCCAGCACTCATCGAGCCGATCCCGGCCCTCCTGCAAACGCGCAAGCTCACATTTCCGAGCGTTGACTTGTACTCGCTTGAATTTCACTCGTACCAGTTAGGCTGGTTATGGAGCGACCTGGACCGGCCGGGCGAGAGCATCGGACAGGTGCTGCCTCTGTTGACGCTGATCAGTTTGCCGCTAGTCGGCAAGCGTCGCGAGCGATGGTTTTGGTTCGCGCTCGGCCTGGGCTTATTCACCCTGGCGCTTGGGCCGTACCTGCGCGGCACACGCATCCCGCTGCCTTACCTGGTCGCACACAAGCTCATGGGCGAACAGTATCGCACACCGCTC
>CAYGWJ010000367.1:0-19500 GCA_964353405.1 uncultured Anaerolineae bacterium | reverse complement strand
CTAAACGTATTCGTTCCTCCTACTCCGCACAGCAGCCTATCCGCTGACTGCGCCCATGCTCGCCTCATGTCTACCCCGACGCGCCATTCCGTGCGCTCTCGCTCATTTTTCCCCTGGGGGTGACTCCTCGCGCAGTGGTCCCCCTATCTTTTCACCGTCTTGGCTCGTCAAGTGCGTTCACGCCTCCGGGTTTCCGAGAGGACTCGATGTACACCCTGATCAACCGGGCCGGCTTTGCGGAGATGGTAGCTTTGGCCTGGATGCCCTGGGGCGTGTGGGCATTGCGTCGCTACGCTGTCAAGCGCCGTTTGGTCTACGGGATCGGCAGCGCGTTGATCGTCGCAGCTATGTTGCTCTCTCACCTCTTTACGGCCTATCTCTTTATCGCTGGCCTGTTGGTGTACGCGCTGGCGCTGAGCTGGGTGATGCCAGGTGAAAAGCATCCGCGCTGTACCCAACGCCGTTGTACCCAACGCCGTTGTACCCAACGCCGTTGTATCCAACGCCTCGCTGCGCTTCTGCGCCAGCTCTGGCCGATTGCGCTGGGGTCAGGATTAGCCGCCTTTATGTGGCTCCCGGCGATGGTGGAGTCGAACTTGATCCAGATCGAGCGGGTGCTGCTGATCGCCGACCCGGCCAAGGGCGACGGGTTGTTGCCGCTGATACAAGTGCTGGGCGGACCGCTGTTGCCCAATCGGTCGCTCCCATTAGCTGTGGCGCCGCCGAGCTTGAGTGGCGTAGCGATCGTGCTGGCCCTGGTGGGCCTGGTGGCCGGCTGGGTCGCGTTGCGTTCCAGGGAACTCAAGGCCCACCTGCTGGTGGCGCTGGGGATCACTGTCGTGGCCGTGGGGATGGTGACGCCCGCCGGACAATGGTTGTGGCGGGCCGTGCCGCTGCTGCGCCTTAGCAATCTGCCCCATCGTTTTCTGAGCGCCGGCAGCCTGTGGCTGGCGCTCCTGGCCGGAGCCGGGACAGCCGCGTTATTGGCTCTGCTGGCGCCAACCGAAAGACACCTGCACTCCCGAAGGGGCCGGAGCGCAGTGCAGGTGCAAGTGTTGGCGCAGTCCAACAAGAAGCGAGAGCCGACATCTACGCGTACCTGGTCGCAACTGGCCGCCGCCGGCATTGTGGGTGGCGCGTGCCTGACCCTCTCTCTCTACGCCTTGGGCTGGCCGGGCGTTGCCATCCATCCACCTGGCCTGCGAACTGACCTGGAGGCTGCACTGCGCTTTGAGCGGGAGGAGGGGTCGCTGGGGCTGATTGCAGCCAGCGAATACCTGCCCAAAACCGTCCGGGAGCGCCCTGCCGCGGCGACCGGACCGGGCCCGGCCGATCCCCGGCTGGAGGCTGCCTCGCTGCCGGAAGGCGCGCGGGTGGTAGACGAGCGGTATGATTGGTTCGCCTACCATGTCACATTAGAGAGCCAAGTTCCCTTTCGGGCGGTTTTCAAAACCTTTTACTTTCCCGGCTGGCAGGCCACTGTCAACGGACACGCTGTTCCCATCCTCCCCACCGATCCATACGGCCTCATCAGCCTGGATGTCCCGGCGGGGCAGTCGCAGATCGCTGTCCACTTTGGCACACCCCTTAAGGGTGTCCTAGGGACAACACCAGCGCGCGCCTTCGCCACAGGTCTGTCGGTGGTGAGCGCGCTCGTGATAGGCAGTCTCGTGGCCCAGGTTGCCTGGCCAAAAGCGACTAGAGAAGGAGGTGTTATGCACGATGCTGCACGTGTTGACGGCCGAGTGCGAGTGCGCTTGGGCTGAGCTGGTACCAGTTCCAAGACATCCCATTACCCATCCCGGTTAGGAGGAAAAGCAATGTACACCATGCCGTATGACCTTATACGCTTGCGCCGGACCCTGCTGGTCCTGGCTCTGATCTTGGTTGTCGCCGGGCTGGCCGCGCTAGGCTGGCAGCTCTGGACTGCCCCAACTGTCCGGGCGAGCGGCCCTTACACGGTGAACTCGATTGGCGATGCTTCGGATGCTAACACCGGCGATGGCAAGTGTGAAACGACCACGCCGGGCGAATGTACGCTACGGGCCGCCATCGAACAGGCCAACGCGGATGGCGTCGCCACGACCATCAACATCACGGCGGCCGGCGTCATCACTCTGAGCAGCAACCTGCCCAGCATTACCACCGACCTGACCGTCGTCGGTCCCGGCGCAGATCGGCTGACCATCCATGGGGCCGATAGCTACCAACCCTTTTATATCGCTTATGGCAGAACCGTCGTCATCTCTGGCCTGACCCTGACCCGGGCGCGGGCCTATTACGGCGGAGCCATTGTTAACTGGGGTAAGCTGACTATCAGCACCTGTACCGTTTCGTACAATACTGCTGAGAGCAATGGGGGTGGCATCCACAACTATGCAGGCGCTCTGGTCATCAAGGCCAGCACTATCTCCAACAACCTGTCTTATCACTCCGGCGGCGGCATCTACAACTTGTCAGGCAACCTGACCATCGAATCCAGCATCATTTCCAGCAATGTGGTCAGTGGTACAGGCAGCGGCGGCGGCATCGCCTCCTCAGGTATCCTGACCGTCACAAACGGCATCCTTTCTGGCAACCAAGCCGACTACGGAGGCGGTCTGGACCTGTGGGGCAGCGGCACTGATCTGACCAACAATGTGGTGACCGATAACCAGGCCCGTGTCGCCGGTTCGGGTATCTCTATCTCTGGCGGTGCACCCCGGTTGCGACACACCACCATCGCGCGCAACACAGGTGGTGATGGCAGCGGCGTCTATGTCGAGTTCGACAGCACCCCGGTTCTGACCAACACGATCCTGGTGAACCAGACGGTAGGCATCACCGTCACGACAGGCAGCACAGCCACGCTTGACGGTGTGCTGTGGTACAACAACACGATGGCCAACACTGGCGGGGGAGGCTTCATCAACGTCACTAACGCCACAACCGGCCACCCGGCCTTTGCCGCCGACGGGTACCACCTGACGGTTGGCTCGATGGCGATTGACCGGGGCATCAATGCGGGCGTCACCACCGATATTGACGGCGAGCCGCGCGATGCCGCGCCTGACCTGGGCGCGGACGAGTACCGCAGCGGCCCAGGCGAATCGAGGACTCGCGTTGATCCTGGCCTGGGTGGCTTGCTAATCTACACCGACACCCGGGGCCTGACCACCATGGTTCAGTTCCCGCCCGGCGCTGTGCCCGACACCACAGACGTCGTCTATACTGCCGTTCCCTTGCCGACAGAACTGATCTCACCTGGCCTGCGTTTGGCCGGCCTCGCCTTTGACTTGAATGCGTACCGTAACGGTGAGCTTGTTCCCGGCGTCACCTTTTTCAAAACGGTGACGGTCACGATCCACTATGCGGACGCGGATGTGCGAGGGATTTTCGAAGACACGCTCAAGCTGTATCGGTGGACGCCGCCGACCTGGGAGGTCGTCGGGATACGACGTGGGGAAGGTCAAACGCTGGATACGGTCAACAATGTGCTGACGGCTTGGCTGCGTGGACTCAGTCGGTACGGCGATATGGGTACTGAGAAAAATGATATCTATTTGCCAGTCGTGCTCAAGTCCAGCTGATTTTATCGTGACGTTCACCTCTTTTTCCAGTTGCGCAACGAGTCTGTCGGAGAACCCGGTAGGACGGCACCCTTATGCCGTCCCGCATGGGCTGGCATCCCCATGCCAGCCCTACTCCGACAGGTTGCTAAAGTCGGATGGAGGATAAAGATGACTCGCAAAACGCTCTTGGCCGCGTTCCTCTTGACCCTGGCTTTCACTGGCATCGCCATGAAGCACCAGTTGACGAATGCCGCGCCGAACACATTGCCTCCGCCCAAGCATATGGAGATTGAGCAGATACTTGGTCCCCTTGCGCCATCGAGCTTTGGCGTGATCTACGTGGCTCCTGGCGCGGCCTGCGGCGCGGGATACACACCCTGCTACGGGAATATTCAGGCGGCTGTAGATGCCGCGAGTTATAGCGACCGCATCAAGGTTGCCGCTGGCACCTACACCGATGTGCATGCGCGCCCTCCCCTGGATGTCACGACCACGGGCGTCGTCACCCAGGTGGTCTATATCAACAAGACGGTGACCATCCAGGGCGGCTATACCGTCGCCAACTGGACAACGCCAGACCCGGTGGTCAACCTTACTACCTTGAATGCGCGGGGGCAGGGGCGAGTGCTCTACATTACGGGGAATAATGCCCCTACCGTTGCCGGGCTGCGTATCACTAGCGGCAACTCAACCGGGCAGGGCGGAATCCCAGGGTTCTATGACGCCGGCGGGGGGATTTACATCATCACAGCTACAGCCACTCTCAGCAACAACCAGGTGGTTGGCAACGTTAGTCCGGGTGGCAGCGGCAACGGCGGCGGGATGTACCTGCGTTTCAGCAACAGCACACTCAGCGGCAACACTATCACCTCCAACACTGCCTCCTATAGCGGCGGCGGTCTGTCCATATCCTATAGTAATGCTACGCTCAGCGACAACATTATCACGGGCAACACCGCCGCCTACGGCGGTGGGCTGCGGCTGTACGCCAGCCCGGCCACGTTCCGCGACAACATAATCACTTTCAACACCGCCCGAGTTTACGGCACCGCCCTGGATGCTTATGGCGGCGGGCTGCTGTTGGACTCGAGCGACGCTATGCTGGTCAACACCGTCGTCGCGAACAACCGGGCCGATACAGAGGGCAGCGGGCTAGGTATTCGTGGATCTTTTCCCCGCCTGCTGCACACCACGATCGCCCGCAATACAGGTGGCAACGGCAGCGGGGTCTATGTCACTGACTATTTTGGGACCGCCTTTAGCGGGGCCGAGTTAACCAACACTATCCTGGTCAGCCACGCGGTGGGCATCAGAATCACAGGGGGCAACACGGCGACGGTCAACAGTGTCCTTTGGTTTGGCACACCCACCACCATTTCGCGGGCAATCACAGCCACAGTGACAACGCAAAATCAGCGGCAAGGCGACCCGGCCTTTGCTGCCGATGGTTACCACCTGACGGCAGTCTCGGCGGCCATCGACTGGGGCATGAACGCGGGCGTGATGACTGATATTGACGGCGACCCCCGCCCGGTGGGCAGCGGCTATGACCTGGGGGCCGACGAGTTCCGCAGCGCTCGAACCCTAGTGTACCCGGCCGTGGGTGGTTCACTCATCTATACCGATACTCGAGGTCTGACCACCCGGATTCAAATCCCGCCTGGTGCGGTGACCAGCACCACTGATATCCTCTATACCGTCGTTCCCTCACCGACCGAGCCGGTTTCCCCTGGCCTGAGTTTTGCCGGTCAGGCCTTTGACCTGGATGCTTACCAAGACGGTGGACGTGTACCCGGTTTTACCTTCGTCAAACCAGTGGCAGTCACGATCCACTACGCGGGCGCCGATGTGCGGGGGATTTTCGAAGACACGCTCAAGCTATACCGGTGGACGCCGCCGACCTGGGAGGTCGTCGGGGCGCGGCCGGGGGAAGGTCAAACGCTGGATCCCGCCAACAACGCGCTGACGGCCTGGCTGCGCGGACTTAGTCGGTACGGTGATATGGGTACTGAGAAAAATGATATCTATTTGCCCGTAATCATCAGGAGTGGATGAACACAACTATGCTTCGGCAGTCAATTGATCCAACACAAATTTGACTTTGGCTTGCTCCTGCGGCAACTGCAACTTTTCGAAAAGCGTCAAGGCCTCAAGCAATCGCTGGCGTGCTTGCTCCACCTGCTTTAAATCGACCAAGACGCGTGCATGGTCATAGAGAGCCATGCCCAGATCAAACTCCTGGTTCAACTCGCGCAAAATCGCTATACTCCGTTCCAAGTGAACAACGGCGGAACCGGGATCATGCAGTTGGAGGTAAGTGTTGCCCAGAACACGGTAGATGATGGCCTCTTGTCCACGATCTCCTATCTGTTGGGTGTGTTCTAGCGCCTCCCGGCACATCTCGAGCGCTCGGTCAGGTTGACTGATTTCAAGATAACATTCGGCCAACTGGCGATGACATTCGGCTTCGTCCTGACTGGCGCCGATTTGTTGAGCAGTGAACAAACTCTTTTCAAGGTGGACGATGGCCAGGGTCGAGTCGCCCCGAGCGCGATAGGTTTCACCCAAGTTGAGGTGACATTGGGCCATACCCAATTTGTCTCCCAGGCGTTCCTTCATACTCAAGCTACGCTGGTAATACTCAACAGCGTGGGCATAATCGCCGCGAGCGTAGTGATTGATTCCCAAGTTTTGGTACGCAGTGGATTCTCCCCAGACATCGCCAAAGCGTTGCATCGTTTGTAGCGCCCGCTCAAAATACTCGGTCGAGCGGGCCAGGTCAGTCTGAGAGTAGATGATGGCCAGGTTGTTGTAGACCTTTGCAGCGCCGTACTCGTCGCCAATACGTTCGAGTATACTCAAGCCCGGTTCGAAATGAGCAATGGCCTCATCCAACCGACTGTACTGGCGGTAGGCATTGCCCAGTTGATTGTGTGCCTCAGCAATGTCGTGGTAGTTTGAGGTCGGCTTCAAAATGGACAAACTGCGTTCACCATCGGCAATAGCCGCCTCGAACTGGCCCTGCTTCTGGTATACTCGGCAGCGCAGCGTCAGCAGCCGAGCCATCTCGACGCTCTGCTCGTGGTCCGGCGACAAGAGTTCAATTCCTCGCGCGCAGCTTGCCAGCGCCGCATCGTATTTGCTGCGTTTCTCATGTACTGCTCCGATACGCCGGTGCAAGTCGGCCTGTCGCGGATAGACCTCCAAGGTCTTGAAGGCCTCGTGGGTCTCCCAAGTCAGCAGGGCGCGCTGATAACTCGCCAGCGCTTCATCGTAGTGGCCCACGTGAAACAAAACATCACCCAGCCCTTCGGTGACGGTGACATGATCCTGCGGCCGGTTGAGTTGTTGGGCAAGCGCTTCGGCCTGGCGATACAAGTTGATCGCCTCGCGGTTGGCATAGGCCAGGCGAGTCTTGTCGCCGGCTTTGATCAGAAAAGTCAGAGCTTTGTCCCGGTCATCGGACAGGCTGTAGTGATGAGCCAGCAGCTCGTAGACCTCTTCACGCTTTTGGCCGACGTTGGTCTCTTCCAGTTGCTGACCCACTAAACGATGATAGACACGCCGGTCACGCACCAACAGGCTTTCATAAGCTACGTCACGGAACAAGGCTTGTGCAAAGCCGTACTCTAGCTCGGGAATGCGGATTCGCTCGCGCACTAGACCGGTGCGCTGCAATGAAGCCAGGCTGGCATCCAGGTGCGCTGCGAGCGCCGCCGCCGAGGCCAGCCAGGCCAACATCTGGTAGCGGAAAGTGCGCCCCACGACCGAAGCCAGTTGCAGCGTGCGCCGCGCTTCTTCCACCAGCCGGTCTATGCGCGCCATGATGATCCCTTGCAGCGTGTGAGGCACGGCTGGCAAGTCAACCTCTTGAACCAGTTGCCAGTGCGTGTTGACACGGACAATCGCGCCGGCATCCATCAGCGTGCGGATGATCTCTTCAATGTAAAAGGGGTTACCCTCGGCCCTGGCGATGAGCTGGGACAAGGGCAGTGGCAACTCGTCTAACGAGAGCAAATTCCGCGCCAACTGCTGATCCTCGCCCGTTTGGGTGTCGAGTGCGCGCAGCACAATTTCGCTGTAACGGTGCGGATAGTTGCGGGCAGCGGTCTGGCCGAGCGCCCAGCAATCGCGATCTCGATCGGACCGATAGATCAGGCAGATCAAAGCCGGCACCCGGTCGGTCATGGCCAGGCAGCGTTCCACCAGAGCCAACGAGGCCGAGTCCGCCCAGTGCAGGTCGTCAAAGACCAATACCAGCGGACGCTGCGTGGCCATACGCTCAAACAAAGCCGAGACCGCGCGCAAGACCTGGCGTTGGAGCGCTTCACCTTCCAGGTATTTGACCCGCTCGGCCATCGCACCGGTCAGTGGCAGGTTCAGAAAGTGAGCCAGGTAGGGCAGAATGTTTTCTCCCGCCTCGCCCGGCAACAGTTCGTCCATCCGGCGCCGCAGCTTGACCCGGATGTCAAATTCATTGTCAGCCTCCAGGATGCCTAGCGCGTCTCGAACCAGCCTGGTAAAGGCCGAGTAACTGACATTTTGCGTATAGGACAGGCAATGGCTTTCCAGCCAGGTGAACTCGCCACAGGTGCTGGCCTGGGCGCGCCACTCGGCGAGCAATCGGCTCTTGCCCAAACCGGCTTCGCCAATGAGCGACAAGATACTACCTCTGCCGGTACACAACGCTGCCAGTATGTCGCGTATAATCGCTGCCTCTTTGGCCCGCCCGACCAATGAGGAACGCAAGCCCTGAATGCCACGTACCGACTCGGGCTGGGCCCGACGCTTGACGATAGTATAGGTGGGCACTGGCTTGCTCTTGCCCTTCAGGTTCACTTCACCCCGGTCGGTCGTCTCGAAAAATGGACTGACCTTGCGGCATACGTAACCGGACAACAAAAGCTCACCTTCGGCGGCGGCGCTCATCAGGCGAGCGGCCAGATTGACCTCGTCACCCATCACGGTGTACTCACGCCGCGCACCTGACCCGACGTGACCGGCAAAGACCAGGCCAGTGCTGATGCCAATGCGCTGGGAGAGCAGCATCGGCCTGGCGTCTTTTTCTGCCGCCTGCATGTCCAAGGCAGCGCGCACAGCCCGTTCGGCATCGTCCTCATGAGCAATCGGCGCGCCAAAAAGCGCCATCAACTTGTCACCGTGATCATACACGTCAATTTTGTTGACGACCCCTTCATAGCGCGCGATGGCCTGTTGCATGGTCACATAGTAGCGATTGAGCGCCTGGGCGATTTCGTCTGCCCGGTCTGGTCCAAGACGCTCGATCAGCTCAGTGGCGCCGGAAAAGTTGGCGAACAGGATACCCACCAGCCGGTGCTCGCTGCTGGTCTCACGACGGGATGGATCGGACACCAGGCGAGGCAGCAGCCCCGCCGGCAGGTAGGGGATCAGGCCATCCAGAGCTTTCAGGGTACGGTGGAGCGTATCCGTAGACGGTTCGCCAGATGGGCGCACATAGGCAGCAGAGAGTCGGGCATTGGTCTGGGCAGACATCGGCCAATCAAGACCTTCGACCACAAAGTGATCGCCGGGTCCTGCACTGAATCGAACGTCGAGGTCCGCGCGGTTGGCGACTTGGCGGTAAAACGCCGGGCTAGCGAATATTTGTCCGGCAGCCGCCAACGACTCGGCCCGCGCCGTGGCATTGACCGTTGAGCCGGTAACGACAAACTGGCGCTCAGTGAGAGTGCCCAACCGTGCGGCGAAGACAGGGCCTGTGTTGAGGCCGATCTTTATCTGCAGCGGGAATGCGCCCAGGCCGGTTGTGACCTGGTGGAAAGCCGACATCGCTCGCTGCATTTCCCAGCTTGCGCACAGGGCGTTGAGGCTGCCGGGGATAGATTCACTATCGGGGAAAAAGGCCAGCAGAGCGTCGCCTCCAAATTTGAACAGGTCACCGCCGTATGCAAAGAGCACTTGCAGCATCACGCCAAAGTAGCTGTTGACGATTTCGGTGACTTGTTCAGCTCCTGCCTGCCCCAGAGTGCTCAATCGCTCAGACATGGCGGTAAAGCCACTGATGTCTGCAAAGAGCAGCGCGCCATAAAGAAACTCGCCGCCGGCTTCAGGCGGGAACGACCTGGCCGGAGCGTCAGGTTGAGCCAGTTCGGTTTGCACCAGGTAATGTGGCAGATAAGTGATGACCACATCGAGCAACCTGGAAAGGCGGCCGAGGGTGGAGGCCAGATGGCTCTCGCGCCACAGTGGCGCGGGCGGAAGATCGTCAAGCTGACCGGGCGAGAGGTAGGGGCCAAGCCGGGCCAAATCAGCTTCGCCGAGAAGCGACGACGGCAGTTCAGCCGGCGCCAACTGCGTGCCACACTTGCCGCAAAAGCTCAAGCCTGGCGGACTATCAAATCCGCAGACAGGGCAGGGCAGGCTCAACCTGCGTCCGCATTTGCCACAGAACGCAAATCCAGCCGGGTTATCCAAGTCGCAAGCAGGGCACTTCATGAATGTTAGTATAGACCGAATCGGTTGGTGGGTCAATAGAGGGAAAACGCTCTTTCACGTAGGACTTGCAACACTGTGGCCAAATCGGCGGAATAGATCTTGATTTGACTCTGAGCGATAACGGGTTTACACTGTTCCATCACGGCGATTTCGACAACGACGCCCCTACGTTGCAGAGTGTGGTGGCATTGCTCAAATCATACAAGGACGAACGGCCCAGAACGAAGGGGTTGATGTCATGGGTCGTTCATCGAATGTGAAGCAAAATGGAAAAACTCGAAGTGATCGTTGGCCAGATGTTAGTTGCACGCAAATTGAAACTGGCGACTGCGGAATCGTGCACGGGCGGCCTGGTGGGACACCGCCTCACGAATGTGCCCGGCAGTTCGGGGTACTTTGAGGGCGGCATTATCGCTTACTCTTACGAAGCCAAAGAGCGCCTGCTCGGCGTGCATCATGACACGCTCTACGAGCATGGCGCGGTGAGCGCAGAGACGGCACTCGAAATGGCGCGTGGCGCTCGCAAGGCGCTTGGCACGGATATTGGCATTGCCGTCACCGGCATCGCCGGGCCGGGCGGCGGACTGCCCGGCAAGCCAGTGGGATTGGCGTACATTGCGCTCTCTGCGCGCACGTATGAGCGCGTAGAGCATTTTGTTTGGAATAGCGACCGCGAGAGCAACAAGATGCAATCCGCCGAAGTGGCGCTGGCGATGCTGAAGGAATTCTTGGAGCAATGAGATTCGTCAACAAACCCGTGTCCGTAGAAGTTCGCGTGAGCGCGGATGGCACACCTCAGCCGCTGGCCTTTGTGTGGGAGGGCCGCCATTATCAAGTGGCGAATCAGGGGCGCACCTGGATCGAGGATGGCGTTCGATGCTACCTGGTGATGACGCCAGCCCAAGAGATTTTTGAGCTGCGCCTGTTGCCCGATGGACGCTGGATACTCGCTCGCGCGCTGGAACGATCTCATCTCGCATGAACGCTCCGCTGCAAAAGAACGGGGACAAGCCTCGCTCCTACCTGTTACTAGTGGCCATAGTATTGCTCCTGGCCGCCGCGTTGCGCATCATCGCCATACGCGCTGCGCCGCCCGGCCCGCGCTTTGACGAGACCTTTGACGCGCTGATGGCTCGCCGTATCTTGAATGGTGAGCGGCCCATCTATTTCCCCGACAACTTTGGCGAGGAGGCGCTCTATCAGTATTCTCAGGCCGCTTCGCTTGCCGCGTTCGGCTGGAGCGATTTGGCGCTACGCTTTCCGTCGTTCGTGTTTGGGATGGTTGAGGTCGCTACCGTGTATGCGCTGGGACGGCGGGCGTGGAATCGGCGCGCAGGATTGTTGGCCGCAGCGTTGTGCGCCGCTTCGTTCTGGGCGGTGTTTTTCTCCCGGCTGGGGATGCGCCTGATTCCACTCACGGCCTTGGTGTCACTCGGCGTTTTGATGCTGTTCAAGATGCACAGCGCGCGGGGCAAGACGTGGCCCTGGGGCATGGCGGCCGGCATCCTGTTTGGATTGTCATTCCACACCTACACGGCGGCGCGCGCGTTGCCGCTGTTGCTGATCGGCGCGGTGGTGTATCTGGCATCATTCAACCGCGCCGAGTTGCGGCGGCAGGCGGTGGGCTGGATGTTGGTGCTGGTCATCACGGCCTTGATCGCCGCACCGCTGGTCTACTACCTCGTCACACAGCCTCAGGCCGAAGCTCGCCTCGGTCAAGTGTCTGGCCCGCTCGATGCGTTGCGCCAGGGCAATGTAATGCCGCTGGTCAATTACACGCTGTCGGCGTTCGGCATGTTTTTCTTTCGTGGCGGCGATGAGTGGCTCTACAATTTGCCGGGCCGCCCGATCTTTGATCCGCTCACAGCGCTTGTGTTTTTGTTGGGAATCATTGTCGCAGTGCAGCGTCTCAGATCCCCGTCGAGGGACAGGCGCGACAGCCGATCGGCGTTTGCGTTGATCTGGTTGATGGCCGGGTTGGCGCCTATCCTGTTGAGCTGGCCGCCCGCCAGCACCAGTCACGCCATCCTTGCGCAACCGGCGGTGTACTTGCTGGCGGGGTTGGGGCTGGACGCAACTCTCTCGTTGCTAGTAGCGGCTTTAGCTGCTCGGCGTGGACGACTCGAGTCGTCACTGCCGGTCGTGCTGGCTCTTGCCATCATCGCGTTGAACGTCGGCTTGACCGCGCGTGACTATTTTGGCGTGTGGAACACGAGCGACCCGATTCGCTGGGAGCATCAGGCCACGGTCACGGAGATGGGCCGCTATGTTGACGCTCACCCCGAACTGCGCGATGTGGCGTACATGGGCAATGCCGTGGATTATCACAGCCCGTGGATGAAGTTGGGCAACTCGCTCACCTCGCGCCGAACGGATGCGCGCTGGTTCAACCCGGCGCGCTCGCTCGTGTGGAATCCGTCCGGGCCGATGACGTATTTCATTCCATTCCGCGACCCGAACCCGGTGACGCTCAATCAGATTGTGAGTGACGCGTTCTATAGCGTGGCCAGGCAGACTATGGATGAAAAACTGCCCGACGGTCGCCCGGTGTTCACGGCTTACGCGCTGAACGATGCATCGGCGCTTCATGCGCAAGCGCTGATGAGCGGAACGCGACCCTACGATTTTGATGGGCGACTGGTGCTGATCGGTTACGAGGCTCGCCCGGCGCAGGCCAGGCCCGGCGACGCGATTCGCGTGTTGACCTACTGGCGCGTCGAGCACGTGATGGGTGCAGAGACCTGGCCGCTGGTGATGTTTGTTCACCTGGCGGGGCCAGATGACACATTCGTCGCTCAAGAGGATCGGCTGGATGTGGCGGTGGAGACGCTTTCCGCGGGCGACGAGTTTTTTCAGACGCATCGCCTGACGTTGCCCGGCGACGCCCAACCGGGGACCTATCGCATCGCCATCGGGCTGTACTCGCCCGTGACGAATGCGCGCGTGCCGGTGGGCGGAAGCGATCGAGTCGAGTTCAACCTGGTGGTGCGATAGAACGAATCCAGGTCGTTACGGCGCGTCCCCTCGGCTCGAATCCAAAGCGGCGATATAGCTTTAGCGAGTTTTCGTTGTGCTTCTGGGTATTGACCGTGATGAACTCTGCGCCTTGTATCCGTGCATGCTTGATCAAATCAGCCAGCATCAGCGCGCCAGTGCCTTGTCGTTGATGTATCGGATGTACGGCCAACCGCGTGACGTGCGCCTGTGCGCCCTTTAGATGCGCGAACGCATAACCTATCGGTTGCCCTTCTCTCTCTGCTACGCAAAAGCGCATGGCACTGCGCCATGTGCGAAAGAACGTCGTTCCTCCGTACCACCACGCTGTTTCAAACGCGGCATGGTCAATCGCCACAATGACGTCCAGGTCGGCCATGCTCGCTTCGCGGACGCGCACATCGGTCAGGCGCACGTCCGGTAAGGTCATGTCATCTTTGCGAAGCGTCATCACCTGCGCCAGCGTCTCAAAGCTTCGCTCGGCGAGTTTTTCGGACAGCCACTCGGGCCAGGCCAGACAAGCCAGTGCTTTGACACCCTGCGAGCGTAAAGTGGCCGTCATCGGCGGCAGAAGCGCATCGAGCAGCGCGCCTACGCCCAGTCCGTCTTCTGCGACGACCGCACGCAACCACGCCACTGGCGAAACGTCGCGCACACCCATGCCGATCCCGACGAGGCGCCCGCCCTCTTGCGCCGCAAGAAAGCCCGGGTTGCCTACCCAGTCTTCCCATGTCCACCAATCCAGTTGGACATGCGCGTGACGGCTCTCCTCGACCAAGTGGCGCAGTTGGGCCAGGTCGTTGCTGGTGACCGGACGAACACACAATTCGGCCTGGTGCGTATTGAAGGTGAACGGCGGCACGCTGTCCTCGGTTGACATGGATGCTTGCATCATAACATTACGTCGGCCATTGAGCAAGAAGCTGCCTGTTCAAGTTGACGATTTACAGCCTTTGTGTTATGATTTCGTCCGCTGCGCCCGGGAGCGAATCCGGGCGCGTTTAGGTACCCAGAGGGAGAAGCGTATTAGCGCCAAAGACCATCGAATCAACGAAGGCATCCGTGTTCGTGAAGTCCGGCTGATCGGCACCGATGGTCAACACATCGGTATCGTGCCGGTTCAAGAAGCTCTCCGCCTCGCCCGCGAAAACGAACTTGACCTCGTCGAGGTCTCGCCCACGGCCGAGCCCCCCGTGTGCAAGGTCATGGACTATGGCAAGTTTCTGTATGAGCTGGCGAAGAAGGAGCGCGAGGCCAAGAAAGCCCAAAAGGTCATCGAGGTCAAAGAGATCCGGCTGCGCCCCAAGACCGACGATCACCATCGCGGTTTCAAAGTGCGTGATGCGCGCCGCTGGCTGGATCTGGGAATGAAGGTCAAGGTGCGCGTCCACTTTCGCGGACGTGAGATCACTTACCCGGACATTGCCCGCCAGGAATTGGCCAGCGTGGCAGACGAACTGTCTGACATCAGCGTGGTTGAGCAAAAGCCGGATATGGAAGGCCGCACGATGCTGATGGTGCTGGCGCCAGCGCCCAAGAAAAAGTCTGGTACGAAAGAGGTGAGTGGAAGTGCCCAAGATCAAGACACACAAAGCCACGTCTAAACGTTTTCGCCTGACCGGTTCGGGCCTGCTGCGCCGCACCAAGCTCGGCAAGGGCCATTTGCGCCGCCGCACTCCGGCCCGCACCAAGGCACAGTTCATCGAGATGCTCCCGGTTGCCGGCAAGAGCATTGTCAAGCGCGTCAAGCGACTCGCACCCTATTTGAAGGACAAGTAAGCCATGCCAAGAACCAAAGGCGGTATCGTCCTACGTCGCCGCCATAACAAGATCATGGGAATGATGAAGGGCCAGCGCGGCAGCCGCCATCGGCTCTGGAAAAAGGCCAGCGAAGGCTTGCTTCACTCGCTGTATTACGCCTACCGTGACCGCCGCCAGCGCAGGCGCCAGTTCCGCTCGCTGTGGATTGCGCGCATCAACGCCGCCGCGCGTCTGAGTGGCTTGAACTATAGCCAGTTCATGTTCGGCCTCAAAAAGGCCGGCGTGACACTCGACCGCAAGGTGTTAGCCGACTTGGCCGTGGCCGATAACGCCGCGTTTGCCCGGCTGGTCGAGGTCGCCAAAGGGTAAAGCGGGCAAGCCGCCAAGCCTTGCCACCCACTGTGATCATTTACCGCAGAGGCGCAGAGGCTGCAGAGTTTCTCGATTCTCTGCGTCCCCGGCGCCTCTGCGGTGTTTAAAACGAGGACGCCGACCATGATCACCAGCACCTCCAATGAGCGAGTCAAGTATGTCCATGCCCTTTCTCGCCGCAAAACGCGGCAGGAGGAAGGGCGTTTTATTGTCGAAGGGTTGCGGCTGGTCGAGGAAGCGATCCGCGCAAACGTCCGCCCGGATGTTTTGCTTTACATGGCCGACCTGGATGAGCGCGGCAAGAAGCTGGTCGAGCGCCTGCACGCGAGCGGCGTTGTCTGCCTGGACGTGACGCCGGGCGTGATGAAGTTTTGCACCGAGACGGAAACGCCGCCGGGCATTTTGGCTGTGCTGCCCTTTGCCAGCTCGACGCTGTCCACAAGGCCTTCTCTCTCGGTAGTGGCGGATGTCTTGCGTGATCCGGGCAACCTGGGGACGCTTTTGCGCACGGCGGCTGCAGCCGGTGCGGATGAAGTGTTGCTCGGCCCCGGCACGGTGGACGTCTATAACCCCAAAGTCGTTCGAGGCGCCATGGGCGCTCACTTTCGCTTGCCTGTGGCGGCGATGACCTGGCCTGGCATTTCCTCTCACCTCAGCGGAGTGTCTATGTGGTTGGCGGACGCTCGTGGCGCAGTTCCTTATACTAAAGTAGACTGGACTCAACCTTGCGCTCTCGTCGTCGGCGGCGAAGCAGAAGGCGCATCGCCAGCAGCCGAAAAGCTGGCGACCGGGCGAGTATCCATCCCCATGCAGAACGGCGTCGAGTCGCTCAACGCGGCGGTCGCAGCGGCAATCATTTTGTTTGAAGCGCAGCGGCAAAAGTTGGCCGCTTTGCGAGACGCATGATAGAGGCGAGATGCCAATGGCGCTCGCCATGGGTGGCGTTGGGACCGCCAACGTCGCATTTTTCTTGACGCTTTCTTGATCTCACCCCGCACTTTCTTGTCCCCTGTTTGACGCGTTCCCAAATATACTTGCAACAGTCGCAACACGCTGTAGAGGTCGTTTGGTGAGCGATTTGCTGTTCATCGGATTAGGCCTGGTGTTCTTTGCTGCCAGTTTCGGGCTGTTGGCCCTTTGCCAGCGATGGATGGAGGGATGATATGACACCGCTGTATATTATCGGCGGCCTGATTTCGTTGGGCCTGCTCATTTATTTGTTTGTCGCATTGTTGAAACCAGAGATGTTCTCATGACACTTTATGGCTTGCTTCAAATCGGCCTGTATCTGGCTGTGCTGATAGCCCTGGTAAAGCCGCTCGGCTGGTACATGGCCCGCGTCTACCAGGGCGAACCGATTGGGCTTGACCGCGTCCTGGGGCCGGTCGAGCGGATGATCTACCGGCTGAGCGGTGTGCGCCGAGACGATGAGATGGACTGGAAAGGCTATACCGTCGCATTCCTGCTGTTCAGCGTGGTTGACTTTATGTTTCTGTATGCCTTGCTGCGACTACAACAGTTCTTGCCGCTCAACCCGCGGGGCCTGGGGCCGATGTCGCCCGACCTGGCGCTCAACACCGCCATCAGCTTTGTCACCAACACCAACTGGCAGAACTATGCCGGTGAGACAACGCTCAGCTACTTGTCTCAGATGCTCGGTCTCACCGTCAAGAACTTTATGTCAGCCGCGGCGGGCATGGCCATCCTGGTCGCCTTTATCCGCGCATTTGCGCGGCGCAACGCGCAGACGCTTGGCAGCTTTTGGGTGGACCTGACGCGCGGCACGCTCTACATCTTGATGCCGCTGTCCGTGATCATGGCGCTCGTCCTGGTGTCCCAGGGCGTCGTGCAGACGATGTCAGATTATCCAACGGTGACGCTGCTCCAGCCGACCAGCTACGACCAGCCCAAGACGGACGCGAACGGTCACGCGGTGCTCGACGCAAGCGGAAACCCGATCACCGAGACCGTGCCGGTGACGCAAGTCGTCGTGGCGGTCGGCCCGGCAGCTTTGCAAATCGCCGTCAAGCAACTTGGCACAAACGGCGGCGGCTTTTTCAATGCCAACTCGGCGCATCCGTATGAAAATCCCACGCCGCTCTCGGACTTTATAGAAATGCTGGCTATCCTTCTCATCCCGTCAGCGTTGTGCTATACCTTCGGCAAGATGGTGGGCGACACGCGCCAGGGCTGGGCAGTGTTGGCGGCGATGACGATCGTCCTGATCGCCTTTCTCGCGCTCGCGGTGTTTGCCGAGCAAAGCGGCAATCCCAGGCTGGCCCAACTGGGCGTTGACCAGGTCGCCAGCAATCTGCAGCCAGGCGGCAACATGGAAGGCAAAGAAGTGCGCTTTGGCATTGTCAACTCGGCGCTGTGGGCCACGGCGACGACGGCCGCTTCGAATGGCTCGGTCAACTCGATGCACGACTCGTACACGCCGTTGGGCGGACTCGTGCCGCTGATCATGATGCAGTTCGGCGAAGTGATCTTTGGCGGCGTTGGCTCGGGTCTGTATGGCATGTTGGTCTTTGCCATCGTCGCCGTGTTCATCGCCGGGCTGATGGTGGGTCGCACACCCGAGTATCTGGGCAAAAAGATTGAAGCCTACGAGATCAAGATGGCCTCGCTCATCATTCTCATCATGCCGCTAGTCGTGCTGTGCCTCACAGGGCTGGCTGTGGCGACGGATGTCGGCAAGGCTTCCATCTCAAACGCCAACCCAGGCCCGCATGGCTTTAGCGAAATCTTGTATGCGTTCACGTCGCAAGGCAACAACAACGGCAGCGCCTTTGCGGGCCTGAATGGCAACACTCCGTTCTACAACCTGACCGGGGCGCTCGCTATGTTCTTTGGGCGGTTCTTTCTGGCCATCCCCACACTGGCGCTGGCCGGGTCGCTGGGACGCAAGAAAATCGTGCCGACCAGTGCGGGCACGCTGCCCACCCACACGCCATTGTTCATCGTGCTTCTCATCAGCGTGGTGATCATCGTTGCGGCGCTCACCTTCATCCCGGCTGATGCGCTGGGGCCTATCGTCGAGCATCTCATTATGAGTGGGCACTAGTGGTCTGTCAAGGATCATTTTACTAGTGCACACGGCCCGAAAAGCTAGTATTTACGCGGGTTTGCCAGCTTGGTCACAGGAAAAATGAAGCTTGACAAACCACTAGGAGCCTGTCGGAGAACCTGTAGTTTAGGGCCTTGTGCCCGTCGCAAGTCCAACGCCCACAAGGGGCTAAACTACACCGCTCCGACAGACTGCTAGTCGAACGGGTTAGAAAATGATGACTCACATGAAAGCCAAATCAAGACCGTTGTTCGATCCGCCTATCGTGCGGAAAGCGATGGTCGAATCGTTTCGCAAACTGGATCCACGCCACCAGGTGCGCAACCCGGTCATGTTCGTGGTCGAGGTCGGGAGCGTCTTGACCACTGGGCTGTTCATCCAGGCGCTGTTGGGGAAAGGCGAAGCGCCGGCCAGCTTTATCTTTGCCATCTCGGCCTGGCTGTGGTTCACCGTGGTGTTTGCCAACTTGGCAGAGGCGATGGCTGAAGGGCGCGGCAAGGCCCAGGCCGACGCGCTGCGCCGTGCGCGCCGCGATGTCAATGCCAAGAAGCTCTTGCAGCCTTGTCGCACTGCGTCCTACCAGACTGTCGCGGCGGGCACACTGCGCAAAGGCGACGTGGTGCTCGTCGAGGCGGGCGACCAGATCCCTGGCGATGGCGAGGCCATCGAGGGCATCGCCTCGGTGGACGAGAGCGCCATCACAGGCGAAAGTGCGCCTGTCATCCGCGAGAGCGGCGGCGACCGCAGCGCCGTCACGGGCGGCACGCGCGTCCTCTCCGATTGGCTGGTCGTTCGCATCACGGCTAACCCTGGCGAGACATTTCTTGACCGGATGATTTCAATGGTGGAAGGCGCCAGGCGGCAAAAGACTCCCAACGAGATTGCTCTCAACATCTTGCTCGCTGCGTTGACCATCATCTTTCTGCTGGCGACCGTCACGTTGCTGCCCTTTTCGCTCTACAGTGTGCAGTCGGCCGGACGCGGCACACCCATCACTGTTACCGTCCTGGTGGCGCTGCTGGTCTGCCTGATCCCGACGACGATTGGCGGGCTGCTCTCGGCCATCGGCATCGCCGGTATGGATCGCATGATCCAGGTGAATGTGATCGCCATGTCAGGCCGCGCTGTGGAGGCGGCGGGTGACGTGGACGTGCTGTTGCTCGACAAGACCGGCACGATCACGCTCGGCAACCGCCAGGCCACAGCGTTCATACCGTCCGATGGGGTGAGCGACAAGCAATTGGCTGATGCGGCCCAACTGGCGTCACTTTCGGACGAGAC
>CAYGWJ010000366.1:0-4393 GCA_964353405.1 uncultured Anaerolineae bacterium | reverse complement strand
GCAGGGTTCTTGACGTGCCAATCCTCCAGATCGAAAAAGCGCCCACAATGAAATACAAAGACCGTCAGGATGGCCAGCACGCGCAGCCAGTCGAGGTCGTATCTTCGAGCGATAGCTTTTGTTTCCATTTCCGCTACTCCTTCTCTTTTGCCATGGCTTGAATGAGAGAATTGATCGGCGCGCCTTTGACGATGAAATCGTCCACACCAGCCTGGCTGGCTTTTTGCCGCACCGTTTCGTCGCCGTGGATGGTCAGGGCGATGACGCGGCAGTCGGGAGAGTGGGTTTTGATTTGGCGGGTTGCTTCGTAACCGCCCATGACGGGCATTTCGAGATCCATCAACACGACATCGGGTTCGAGCGCCGTAGCGCGCTGGATGGCCTCTTGCCCATTGCCGGCTTCGCCCACGACGTCAATCTGAAGGCCGGCTGCCTCTCCTGCCAGCGGCAGCACGGTGCGCAGATCGTGCCGCACCTGGGCCATATCATCTACAATCAACACACGAATGCTTGTCATCTTTACGCCTCGCTGCTCGCGCTGTTCACTACGAGAGCATTGGTGTCAACTTTAGCTCTAGAGTGCGGCCTTCAGGCCGCGATTTCGCACGCTGAAGCATGCACTCCAGCTTTAAGCTGACACAGATGCTACGAGAGGAACCAAGAGTTGGCAAGATCGAATGCTGCTGGATCCATCTCGGCGGTCTGGAATGTTTCGGGTGTACTGACGGCAGCCTGGGTAGCCAGCTCATCATCCGGGTCGCCGATGTATTCTTTATCCGTAAAGGTCAGTTGCGTGTCCATTTTGCGCTCCTTTCTTGTGCGACCTAACAATACTCGATTTTGCCGCTGGACACATCTGGCGCAGGGCAGATTTTGGCCTACAAAGTGGGATTGATTTTGGCATCATCCTCGAGACTGAGAGGAGAGCTTTTTTTTTTCTACACCTTGCGATGTAGGACTGGGGATGGAAAGGCTATGCAGGAAGGCAGATTCAGGCCGGACGCCACTGGCTGATCAGCGCTCGCATCTGGCTCAGGGCGCGGCCGCTCAATTCCTGCAACTGTTCCAGTTGGGGTCGAACGCGGGCCGGCTCGCGTTCCAAGAGGATTTGTGTGGAGCGGATGTTGAGGATGATGCTGAACATGGTCTGCGAGACCGAGTCGTGTAGCTCGCGCGCCAGCCGGTTGCGCTCCTGCATCGCGGCCAGCTCTTCTACCTGACCGGCATATGCTTCAAGCTGCCGGTGCGTCTCTTGCAATTCGTCCAGCAAGGCCTGGCTCTGGGCGCGGGCCATCTCGATCTCGTGATTGACGATGACATACGCCGGGAAAATGATGCCGGCGGCCATGTTGGTCAAGCCCAAAGCCAGACCCTGGAACACCCCATAGTAGGGCATCAATGATACGGCGGTCAGCAAGTTCAGGACGCCGATCCATACCCAACGCGTCGGGCCGGTAAACACCAGGGCCGCCTGGTAACAGAGCAGCACAAAGAGCACCACCACAAAGTCGAATTTTGGAAATAGCCGGATCAACCACATGATGATGGCGACTTGCACGATCAGGTACAGATGCAACAGAGCACGGTGGATGCCAGATCGCCACAGCACAGCCGTGAACAGGACGAGATGCGCCGATAACAGTCCCAGGTACGCGGGCAACAGGATGCGAATCCCAGGCGTGCCCAATGCCCGAACAATGACGGCGATGTAGGCCAGGTAGACGACGATCACGCCGACCCGGCTGGGCTTGAGGGGCTGGGCAGACAGGTGCGTTTGCTCGGACAAGGCAAAACTCCTGGCCAGGATCAGCGCGAATCAACCAGGCCGTGCTTGATGGCATAGATCGCCAACTGCGTGCGATCTTGCAGATTGAGTTTGCTCAAGATGTTGCTGACATGCGTCTTGACGGTCTTGTCGCTGATGATCAAAGCCTGGGCAATCTCCGCGTTGCTGCGTCCCTGGGCCACCAGGCGAATAACCTCGCGCTCGCGTTCGGTGAGGTGCTCAACCGGCGGCGCGCTCGCCGGGCTGGCTTGATGCGCCACCTGTTCCATCAACTTGTGGGCAATGTCCGGGTGTAGCCGGGCCTCTCCGCGGTGAACGGCCCGGATGGCTTCCACAAGATCGTCGGGCGAGACATCTTTGAGCAGGTAGCTGGACGCGCCGGCCTGGATGGCCGGAATAACCTTGTCGTCCTCGGTAAAGCTCGTCAGCGCGATCACTTGCGCGGGGACGCCCTTTGACTTGAGTTCTCGCGTGGCGGCTATTCCATCCAGCCGGGGCATGACGAGATCCATCAGGATGACATCCGGCTCAAGCTGGCGCGCCATCTCCACGGCGGTCACCCCATCGCCCGCCTCACCGACCACGACGATATCCTCGTGCAGCTCGAGGAAGGTGCGCAGACCCTGGCGGACGACCTGGTGATCGTCCACGATCAAAACTTTTAATTTTCCTGTCTGTTCTGTCATGTCTGCCTCGCTTCTGATGGCTTCGTGACACCCTTGCGAAGGTTGTGGCGAACATCGTTCGCACACCTTCGCAAGGGTTGCTACGATGGCTTTTCAACCCGGATGCGCGTCCCGGCGCCGGGCGCGGTGATGATACGCAGGTTCCATCCGATCTCGGCGGCCCGCTCGCCCATGCTGATCAGACCGACGCGGCCGCTGTCTCGTGCTCGCTCCAAATCAAAGCCCTGCCCCTGGTCTTCAATTTCCATCCACCATGATGGCTCTACCAGGTGCAGCCGGATGTGCGTTTGAGAGGCCTGGGCGTGCTTGACAATATTGTTCAGCGCCTCTTGAGCAATGCGAAAGAGACCTTGTTCTTCGGCCAAGTTCAAAGTCTGATCGCCCTCTACTTCCAGCGAGACCGCCAGGCTCTCTGGCAAGCGACGGTCGGCCAGGTGACGGCGCAGCGCTGCGACCAGTCCACCTTCGGCCACCTTGTCCGGGCGCAGTTCGGAAATCAGCACGCGCATTTCGGCGAGTGCGCTCTGCGAGAGTTGATGCAACCGGTCGAGCTGAGCGCTCGCCTGGCGCGGATCGCGACGCGCCGCGAGCAGCAGCAAGGCCGACTGGGTGGTGAGGGTCATGCTAAAGATCGTCTGCGTCACCGAATCGTGCAGCTCGCGCGCCAGGCGATGGCGCTCGCGCGTCACAGCCAGTTGCTCGAGTTGTTTCGAGTAGGCTTGCAGTTGGCGATTCGCTTCTTGCAGTTCCAACGCGAGGGCCTGGTTCTGCGCGCTCGCGGCCTGGGCGCGCCGGGTCGCCAACGCGTACGAGGCGACAAAAATATTCAGGGCGGTAAAGATCACGGCGAGCGCAATGGCCTGGGAGGCTCCGTAGGTTTTAATCAAAAGCAATACCATCAGCGGAGTAAACAGGCCAATCCATAACGCGCCTGGTTTGGGATTGAGGCGCTGCATGGCTTGCATACCGAGCACGGCGAACAGGGGTGCAAAATAATCTCTACGGCCGGGCAGAGCCAGGAGGACTGCGACCAGGCCGGTTTGGAGCGCGAGATAGACCGGAAAATACCGGGGCCATCTGGGTGAGATCGCGGCTTCACTGGCAAACAGGACCAGCCAGATCGCCAGCAACCCCAGCACCGGCCCCAACTCGGGGTTATTGCGATAGACGAGCAGTGAACGCAGCAGCACCGCCCCGGACAGGGAACCGGCGGTCAGGTAAAAGATCCATTGGTGTGCCCAATCGGCGGAACGCTTCATCCGGCACCACCGATGTTCAGTGGGTGCGTCATGCGCAGCACCACACGTACGCAACGGCGCACGGGTGGCTTACGTATTATATCACTGGATGGCCTGCGGGGGAAAAGCAAGTGTGTTCTTTTGTCCTGCGTCACTCGTCATGCGTCTTGCATCTTGCCTCTTGCGCTATTCGCGCCTCAACGCCACGATCGGGTCGAGTTGCGCGGCTTTGGTCGCCGGATAGTAGCCGAAAAAGATGCCCACGATGGCCGCTGCGCCAAAGGACAGTGGAACGGACGACCACACCACCTCGGTGCGCATCGAGCCGAAGGTGTTGAAGAGATACGAGCCGCCCACGCCGGCGAGAACGCCCACCAGCCCACCGATCAGGCTCAAGGCCACGGCTTCCAGCAAGAACTGGAACTGGACATCGCGCGGGCGCGCCCCCAACGCCTGCCGCAGGCCGATCTCGCGCGTTCGCTCGGTGACGCTGACCAGCATGATGTTCATGATGCCGATCCCGCCCACGATCAGCGAGACCCCGGCCACCCACGCGAGCAAGTTGCGAAAGGTCGCGGTCGTGGACGTGCGCATCGTGATGATGCTGTCCTGCGTCGTCAGTTGAAAGCCCGGCGAATCGGCGGTCGTTTTGAGGAGCTGCATGACCAGCGTGGTCAACTGCG
>CAYGWJ010000365.1:0-3296 GCA_964353405.1 uncultured Anaerolineae bacterium | reverse complement strand
TTCGACTTGCCTGTCAGCCACATTCACATACAGCTGAGTGGTTCGAATACTGGCATGCCCGAGCATTTTCTGGACCGAAGTGATTGGCACCTCAGCTGCAACCATGCGGCAGGCAAATGTGTGTCTTAACTGGTGGCAGGTAACCCAAATATCCGCCTGGTGGCAATACTTAGCCAACTGCAATTGAATACCAGTTATCGTGATCGGCTTCCCTCGCCGGTTTAGGAATACCTTTCCTTCGGTTTTTGTAGGCCGTGCTGACAGATATTCCTTTAGCAGTAGTGTTGCCGTAGCTGACAGATAAGCAACCCGCTCGCGTTGGCCCTTGCCAAAGACACGCAGATGCGGTGGGCGGTTCTCAGATAAGTAAACATCGGCAAGGCGTAGATTGACCACTTCTCCTACCCTCATCCCGGTATGCAGCATCAATGTAAAAATCGTGCGATCTCTCAGGTGATTGCGCAAACCGGTGAAATCGCACACGTAAACCGGAGCAAGCCGCACAGTGGGGAGAGAGAAAACGCTGGTCAAAGATATTGTACATCATGTGTGCGGCATAGTCCGGTTTCCGCGCAATTTTCTTTGAGAATCACCGAGTAAAGAAAGGCGGTAGGCGTTGTGAATGGATCTATCCAGGATGGCATCCGCTAAAGTGGGATCTGGAAAGCGTACGTGCCAATCGGCCACAGGTACTTGAGAAACAATCAGGGTGGCTTTTTTCCCAAAGCGATCATCAAAAACTTCCAACAAATCCTGAGCAGCAGACAGCTGGACCGGATCGCGCATCCAATCGTCCAGGATCAGCACTTCGGTTTTGTTGAGAGAGCGCAGGAAAGTGAGGTAAGAGCCATCCTGCCTGGTTTGAGCCAGAGAATGCAAGAAGCGGGAAGTGCGCACATAGCGGACGGAATAACCTAAACGACAAGCGGCAACACCCAACGAAGAAGCGAGGAACGATTTACCCGTGCCGGTAGCTCCCAGGATCAAAATATTGAGAGCTTTGTCGATCCAGCTACATTGAGCCAGTTCCAGGATCAAGCGCCGGTCCAGTCCACGTTCAGGAGAAAAATCAAGATCCTCAATCGTCGCTGACATGGGAAATTCGGCCAGTTTCAAACGACGCTTGATGCGGCTGACTGAACGGTGGGTGCATTCCAGATCAACCAGCAGCAGGAGCCGTTCTTCGAAAGAGAGATCGGCATAGTGTGGATTGGAGGATTGTTCTCGCAGTCCTTCCCGAAAAGCGGTCAGGCGCAGTTCCAACAATTTGTCTAACAAAGTTTGTGAAATCATAATAGGTCTCCTTATTGGTAGTATTTATCGCCACGGATATTGGCATGGGCGGGCAGGGTTTCCGGTGTGACCGGCAAAGCTGACTGTTTCGAGAGCCAATCCAATTCTTCCTTAACGGCTTTGTAAGAGAAGGTTTTGGCTTCCAGAACTGCCTGGCAGGCCTGTTCAATCCGGGAGTGGGGGTGCTTTTTTGCCAGACTGAGTACACCCAGGCAAGAGCGATAGGCCTGTTCTGGGAATGGACGTGATTTGAGTGTCGCATTAATAAATGCGGCGGTCTGCGGACCTACCGCTTCGGCCCATTGAACGAGTTGTTTGGCATTGACCTGATCCATAAATTGGTGATTGGGCGGCATATGCTCATGCAGGGTTGAAAAGCGTCCGGGTTTGAAACTGCGAGGATGAATGGCGACCGTTTTGCCTTTGTGAAAGATCTCTACCATGTGCTCTGTAGCATGAAGATCGACTTCCTGGTGGATTAAGATATGGGGAACGGAATACAGATGCTTGTCGAATTCCACATGGTAGTCGATATGTACACGGGCAGCCTTACGAGCGGCATATTCGTATGGCTTTTCCGGAATGGGTCTTAAGTTCGGTTGGTCGATGTCTTCAAACTCCTGCCGTCGAGTCCGTCCCACTGCCAGCATGATCTTATTATTAAGCTGGTCTAATTGTTCCCGGATGGCCTGATTGACCTCTGCCAGGCTAAAAAAGGTACGTTTTCTCAGGGGTGCTATCACCCAGCGTTCCACATTTTGAACCCCATTCTCAATCTTGCCTTTGTCACGCGGCTTTTTAACCCGGGTTGGTAAGACAGCGAACTGATAATGCTCAGCCAGTTCCTGGTAAGCAGGGTTGATATCCGGCTCGTAGTAATTAGGTTTGGTGATCCCTGTTTTCAGATTATCCGGTACTACAATTCGTACCACACCCCCAAAAAACTCGATTGCCCTGACGTGCCCATTGTTCCAATTGCATTGGTTCTCGCTGGACTGTGCTTCAGCATAAATGTAGTTGCTGGCTGGCAGTTCTGCCACAAATACCGGAACCTGGCTGACTTCACCCGTTTCTGGGTTGATCACCTGCATTTTCAGACCGGCATAATCCACCTGCATGCGTTCGCCACCCACGTGTGTATTATGCATGCTGGGTTCACAGTGGGTTTTCTTCCAGCGTCGATAATATTCCTCGAATTGAGAATGTTTGTAGCCATCTGGGTGTTCCTCTATATACTCAATCCAGATTAGGTGTAACGTGACACCTTTTTTGCGTATTTCTTTTCGCACCTCTTCCCAATCCGGTAGCGGCTTGGCCTTTTCTGGCAATGGGGTTTGTTCCCCGAACATTTTTAGATATATCTCGTCTTCGCTCAGCTCTCCCAACGGCCAACCGACCCCGGCTGCCTCCGCTCGGCGCAAATATTCCCCAACTGTGCTGTTGGAGATTTTGCAAGCCCCGGCTATTGCACGGTTTGATAGGCCTGCTTCATGTTTCAAACGCAAGATTTCTTTGATTTTTCGCATGGTTAATCGCTCCTGGGTCATGACTACCTCCTTGTTCTATTAAGAAGTAGCATGCCATATTTTGGATTAACCAGCGCTTTTCTCTCGTCCCGACTTTTATAAAAAGTGTGCGCCTTACTCCGGTTTCGGTGTGCGCCATGCTCCGGTTTAGGTGTGCGGCTTACTCCGGTTTAACTGTGCGCCATGCCCCGGTTTTTGCAGGTGATCGCCAATCGCTGTGAAAAGCTTCTCGATTTCACTCTGGCGAATATCTCTCGGCAGGTGGTTGCCCTGGTCGATGTAATGTCGCTGGGTAATAACTGGATTAGCGACCCCCTCTTCACCAATATATGCCAGGTAGTCATAGAACATGCTCAGGGCAATCAGTCGTCGCCGGATTGTAGCCTGTGCCCGTCCGAGATCCTGTTGCCATCCGATGAACTCATCCACATCGTGTACTGTGATGGCCTCAGGGGTTTGACCCTCTGCCCATTTGAA
>CAYGWJ010000364.1:0-25881 GCA_964353405.1 uncultured Anaerolineae bacterium | reverse complement strand
GATCTTTTCATCGCGCGTGACCAGGTAAGCGTTGAGGTACGTGACGAGCAGCCTGGCATGATCTTCAAGCATCTTTTCAAAGTGGGGCACACTCCAGTCACGCGTCGTGCTGTAGCGGAACCAACCACCCTCAACATGATCATACATGCCGCCGTTGCCCATGCCCATCAGCGACTTGGTCACCATGTCAATCAGCCGGTCGTCGCGCTTGCCGCCGTTAGCATATTCCATGAGCAGCAGGTCATAGGCTTCGGATTGCGGGAACTTGGGCGCGTCGCCCAGCCCGCCGTATCTGGGATCATAGGCGCGGGCGATGCTGCCGACGATTTGCGTAGAGATGCCCCACGAGAGCCGCGCGCCTTCCCTCGGGCGCACGCGGCTGTCTTGTTCGCGCCGCCGGGCCGTCTCGGCGGTCTGCTCAAGCAGGGCTGCTTTGTTATCGCGATAAGCCTGCAGGACCTGGCGCATGAGGCCCAGCATCTGCGCGGGCGGGACGTACGTCGCGCCTGTGATGATGTCGCCTTGCGGCGTGAGAAAAGCTGTCGTCGGCCAGCCGCCCATGTTGTAGCGCGCGTTAATGTCCGGGCGGCGGTCGTTGTCCACTTTGATGGGCGTGAAATTCTCGTTGATCAGCGCGGCCACCTGAGGCTGGCTGTACGTGTCCGCGTCCATGCGGTGACACCAGTGGCACCATACCGCTCCAATGTCCAACAGAATCGGCTTGTCTTCAGCCTTCGCCTTTGCAAACGCCTCGCTATCCCACTCCAACCAATTAACCAATGTCGAACTCATCTCTCAATCCTTGTCCCTTTGCCTATCGCGCTGTACCCGCGCCCTGAGGATAGTATCATACCATAGAAATGCGCGGGCTACAGGGCGCTCTTAAAGTATATAACAAAATGAATCGCTGCACACAGGATGACAGGACGATTTCCAGATTGACAAGCCACAGGCGACGGGTATACAATCATGTCGCCATGTGGTTTCAAGTAGGGGTGGCCCAACTCTCGATTCATACAGGAGGCAAGCGATGCAAGTCTTTGAGGCCGTGCGCACGGTACTGGCCGTGCGCAGTTACCAGGATAAACCAGTGCCGCCAGATATCGTCCGGCGGATCGTTGAGGCCGGACGACTGACGGCGAGCAGCATGAACGGTCAACCCTGGCATTTTGTTGTCGTCGAGAACCGTGATACGCTGCGCCAACTGGGCGCATTGGCGAAAACCGGGCCGTATGTCGCGCAGGCGCCCCTGGCGGTTGTCGTGGCGATTGAGGGGACAAGATTTGCGGTATCCGATGCGAGCCGCGCGATCCAATCGATGATCTTGACAGCGTGGTCAGAAGGGATCGGCTCGAACTGGGTAGGCTTCCTAGGGTTGACCGAGGTCAAGTCGCTCTTGGGCATCCCGGATGACCTGGACGTGCTGGCGATTCTCCCATTCGGTTATCCGGCGCAGGCCCACAACCAGGGTAAGAAGCAGCGCAAGTTGCTCTCCGAGGTAGCGCACCGCGAGCGATTCGCACAGCCCTTTGAATGACGCCGGGTGGTGTACAACCTGAATAGCTAGCAGCTTGTCGGAGAGGCGTTTCGGAGTCTAGGCTTTAGCCGGTTTTGGCCGAAAATCGCCGCGTGCTCACCGGCTGAAGCCTCGATTCCGGCCCGTCAGGGTTCTCTCCGACAAGCTGCTAGGGCCGTTATGATACCATACTTTTCGTGCGTTCCTCCACCCTCTGAATTGATTCAACCTTTATGGCATTGACATCAACACAAGAGGAAGATAGTGCTTCAATGGATCAACCAGTGTGATCGAGCGGAGCGTGCGCAGCGGACCTACTCGATCATCCAATATGGCCTGGTTGATCACGCTGCGGGGCCCGATGGGTTCGTTCCCTATCTTGGCGCTGAACTTGAGCGCTGCCAGCTGACTGTCCGGCGGCAGGGCACCCGTCCAGGTGATGACCTGGTTGGCAATACCCCATGTCCCAAATGCCCCCACCAGCGACCCCGTAACATACGTGGTTCCAGTCGGCAGCGCGTCCATCAGACTGATGCCGTACAAGGAGTGCCAGTGGCTTGAGTTGACGAGGGTGATCTGATACGTGAGAACATCGCCGGATGACGCCAGCGATTTGTCCACCGTTGCCATCGAGCCGCGCAGGCCGGGCCAGTATTCGTCTGCGCCGATGTCGGCGATGGCAAGGTTGTCGTCATCGCCGTCCAGTGGGCGAGGCTTGCCTTCCCAATCTGTGTTGGGCGCTGCCACATTCGTCCCGGCATCAACCAGCGGCGAGCCGGGACGCAGGTGAACGTCGCCATGTAAAGGGTCGGCGAAAGCCGGGTCGGCATGCAGGTCGCCTGTGCCGCTGACGACGCCAGCGTAATCGGCCGAGTTGCCCCACAGATCGTTGTATCCCAAGAGGGTTGTATTCGGAAGCGCAGAGCGAATGCCGGTGCCATGGGCAATGATGGCATTGTTGAGCAACAGGGCACTCGTGTGGCTATCCAGCATAGCTCCGGTAGCAACGCCGCGCAGTCCATCCGGCGTTCCTCCCTCGCCGGCAATCGTCCGATAGAGGGTGTTATTCTGCACACGGGCCGAACTTGCAGAAACGTACAAGGCACTCGCATTGCCGCCATCTTTGCCGCGCATTCCATAAAAGATACCAAGGCTTGTGCCTCGACCACCGGCCAATGACCAGACCACATTATTAACAACCGCTGCTTGCGTCGCTGTGATGAGTTCAATACCGATCGCGCTTCCACCTTCGTTCCCAAAGTAAGAGTGATAGAATTGAAATGGCGCGTCGGCAGCGTTGATTTCGCCGAGCACGTTGCGGTCAATCCTTACGTCTTGCGAGTTCTCGGCCCGGATACCTCTTGCAGTGGTTCCCTGAAAACCACCTGTGACTCTGAGGATCGAATTCCCGGTCAGGGTTACGGTGGGCACGTCCTGTGCGATGATCCCGCCTGCCCATCCGTAACTCGCGGCTTTCAGGTCACTCAGAGTGTTATCCATCATCTGCAACTGGGCATCGCCCTCGGAGGCGACAGCTATCACGGTGCTAGGAGGCGGCAAGCAGTAGGGCGATTCAGGCCCTAAGCTGTGCAGTTCCCATGACCAAGAGGGAGGCGACAACAGAGATGCAACTGTGTTTCGATCGAGGAACGTCCCAGAGGTCAACGACGTATGGACCGCATAGTTCGGTGAGCTACTGTGTCCCAGGCGCGGGGTGAAGCCGGTGAATAGATTGTCTTGCAGAAGGACCTGGCCGCGCAGCGCTTCGATACCGATCACGGCACCGGCCCGGTAGGCACACCCTGACGAAGCTGACGGGCATGGCAGTCCGCCCACAAACCCGGTGAACGTGGAATTGCTGATGGTTAGTTTGTTCCCACCCTCAGCGTGGACTCCGATTGCCTGGCCACCGCTGCCATCGCATGAGTAGACCGTTGTTTCCTTACTTCCCGCAGCGCCGCCGATCAGGAGATGCATGCTGGTTCCCGTAATCGTGGTCTGCCCTGTGCCCTCGATCCAGATTCCAACTGCGTCTCCGCCGCGAGCGCCGGAACCATACAGCCCAGCGCCTCCCACGATATCTTGAAGGGTTGAGCTTATGACGGACAACTCGCTCACGCCGGTCGAGCGGATGGCGATAGCGCCTGCTCCGTCAGGTTGGCCTGCTCGACCCGGCACACCCTGCAAGCCTTGGATGAGAGTGTTGGACAGAACGAGATGGCTGTCTGCCAGGTCTATTCCGACGACCGTCGTCACGGGATTTTGACCGCTGATGCTGAATCCCTGAACGGTGACGGAGACGACGTTGTCGCCGCTGACGATTGGCCCATTCGTTGCGGTGATGAGGGTGACCTCTGGGCCGTGGCTTGCTTTAAGCGTCAGGTTGCTCTTGAGTATCAACTGTTCTGTGTACGTGCCGGGCGCGACGAGAATCGTGTCCCCCGGCTGAGCGGCATTGAGGGCGGCTTGGATGGTTTGATAGTCACAGGCGAGTGTCTCGATAGGGCACACGGTGATGATGCCTTCCATCGAGGCGGACAGGCCGACGGCCGACAAGCCGATGAGCCATGCGCTCAGGATCAAGCCTGCTAGCAGGCTCAGTCGTGCGGCCTGGCTGCGAGAGAGGGACGCCCTATTGCCACGTCTCATTTTGCCATTCCTTTCTAAAGTGCGGCTCCGCTTTTTCATGTTCGGCGATGACCTGACTGGCGATGACCAGTTGCGGAACCAGCGGTACTCGGCTTGCATCAACTGGTAGCCATTGTCGTCCGTCCATTTCTGCAAAATCGAGCGCGACCGCGAGAAATGCCAAACCCAAGCCAGGATCACAAAGGCAATGTTTTCTACTCTCTATGCGCTGCTCAACTCCATGAATCGCTTCCATATCTTGGGCGCGTACTCGAGCGCTTGGGCGGCGATGCGCTCCTCGTCCAATGTCAACAGTTTGTGGTCGCGCATGAGCACCTTGCCGCCGACGATGGTCGTATTGACGTGCGTGCCGTCCACGCCAAAAATGATCTGCCACGGCAGGTTATCGGCCGTGAGCGGGGTATAGGGACGATAATCCAACAGCACCACATCGGCCCAAGCGCCGGGCGCCAGCTCACCCAGCGGCTCGGTCCAGCCGGCGCACTCGTGGGCGATGCGCGCATTGTTCTCGTAGGCCAGTCGCATCACCGTGTCGCCCGTCATCGCGCGCGGGTCGCGCTGGTTGATCTTGTGGACCAGGTACGCAGCCTTCATCTCGGAAAAGTGGCTGTTGCTGAAACCGTCGTTGCCCAGTCCAACGCACACGCCCAGGTCGAGCGCGCGCTGGATGGGCGCCACTCCCACAGCGTTGTTCATGTTGCTGCGCGGCTGGTGCGTGAGCTTGGCGCCGGTCTCGGCCAGGTTGCGCAATTCGCTTTCGTCCAGGTGGACGCCGTGCGCGCAAATCGTCTTGCTGTCCAACACGCCCCGCTGGAGCAAGCGGCGGCCGATGCGCATTCCATATTTCCGCAGGCTGTCATCCTCGTCGGCGGCATCCTCGGCCAGGTGAGTGTGAAAGCCGATGCGCATCGTCTGCGCTTCGCCAGCGGCGTGCTCCAGCGTCCGGTCGCTCACGGTGAACGCAGCATGCAGCCCGAACATCGCGTTGAGGTTGGGCGAAGGCTCCATGATCAGCTTGCGGGCAAAGCGGACGTTCTCCGCGATGCCGGCCTTGGCGCCCTCGTCGCCGTTGCGGTCGGTCACCTCGTAGCACAGGCACGCGCGCAAGCCGGACTGGGTCACGGCGTCGGCCAGGGTGTCGAGCGAGCCTTCAATCGCGTTGGGACTGGCGTGATGGTCTATCAGCGTCGTCGTGCCGTGGCGGATGGCGTCCATCAAACAGACCAGCGCCGATAGCCGGTTGCCCTCGGCGTCGAGCGCCCGGTCGAGCCGCCACCAAAGATTCTCCAGAATCTGGACAAAATTGCTGGCCGGCTCGCCGGGAATATACATCCCGCGCGCAAACGCGCCGTAAAAATGCGTGTGGGCGCAAATCGCGCCGGGCAGGACGAGCATTCCATCCGCGTCCAGTTCTTCAGCGTTCGGATATTTTGCTTTCAGAGCGCTCGTCGCGCTGACCTCGGTGATCTTGCCGTCCTCAATCATGATCGCGCCGTCTTGTATGACGCGATTCTCCTTGCCCAGCGTAGCGACCAGCCCGTGTGTGATGAGCATTGTGGCCTCCTATAAGGGATTTCTAAAAGTCTATCACGCTTCTGAGGATGCCGCAACCGTTGTATCCGGCGCGTCAATTCATGGTACAATTATACGAGTGTTTTCGGTTCGCTGTGCGAAAGGAGGTCAACATGGCCGAGACGATAAAGCTCAGGCGAACGGTGAGCGCGCCGCCTGGGCAAGTCTATCGCGCGTTCACGAACGCGACGGCATGGCGTGAATGGTTGTGCGACGCGTCGCTGGCCGATCCACGCAAAGGCGGTCGGCTGTACCTGTGGTGGAACAGCGGCTATTACACCAGCGGCGAGTATGTGGCCGTGGCGCCGGGCAAAAAGATTGCTTTCACGTGGCGCGGTCGCGGCGAGCCAGACGCCACGCGGGTCCAGGTCTCGCTGGCCGAAAAGAATGGCGGCACGGTTGTGACGCTGACACATGGCGGGATTGGCTCTGGAAAAAAGTGGTCCAGCGCCGCCAAGGAATTTCAGAGCGAGTGGGAGGCTGGCCTGGAAAACCTGCAATCGGTGCTCGAGACCGGCCAGGACTTGCGGGTGGTCCGGCGGCCTGTGTTGGGCGTCAGCCTGGGCGAGTTTGACGCCGAGATGGCAGTCAGGCTGGGCGTGCCCGTGACGGAGGGCGCCCGGCTGGACGATGTGCTTGAAGGCCGGGCAGCGAGAGCCGCCGGCTTGCGCAAGGACGACGTGATCATCCGCCTGGGCGGAAAAAAGATCGCCGGTTCGGCAACGCTTATCTCTACCATGCAGTCGCACAGAGCGGGCGACAAAGTGGCCGTGGCCTTTTATCGTGGCCCGGAAAAGAAAACGGTGACGATGGAGCTCTCTCCCCGCCCGCTGCCAGATCTGCCGTCGTCGGCTGAAGCGCTTGCGGATGTTGCACGCAAGATGTACGCCGGCATGGATGCCGAGTTGGCTCGCTGCCTGGAGGGCGTGTCCGAGGCGGAAGCTTCTCATCAGCCTGCCCCCGGCGAGTGGAGCGTCAAAGAGACGTTGGCGCATCTCGTCATCGGCGAACGCGAGACACATGTATGGATCACGGACCTGATCGTCGGCGACGAGCGCTGGTCAGACTCTAACCCGACCAACGTGCCGGCGCGCATCGCTGCGGCTATCGCTGCTTTTCCGACTCTGCCTGCGCTGGTGGAAGAGCTAAAACGCCACGAGGCCGAGACCGTGGCGATGCTGGCGGCGCTCCCGCCCGAATTCATGGCGCACAAGGGCAGTTTCTGGCGGCTGGCCTTTATCACGCTCGGGTCTCCCGAGCATTTTCAAACTCACCTCGGCCAGATACGCGCTGCCATTGAGGCGGCCAGAAAGTAAACTGAAATTCCGACAAGTTGTAGATGGATGAGGCCCGCCGGGCCAGGGATCGGAACGCCCGCTACAACAACTCAATACACTTGGGCGCGAGAACAATCTCGCGCCCATTTTGTTGCTCCTCGAGACTTGCTTACATTGGCTGGTTATCTGTTATACTATAGTAACGTGGATGATGCGCAATTCGTGGTAAAATCAACCTATGAAGAGTTCCGAATTTATGCGCACGCTGCCGGAAGCTATTCGCCCCAAACTGCCCAAGCCGCTACGGCTCTTTGAGACGGCCAGCCGCGCGTGGCTCGTGCAGTTATACTATGACAGTCCAACTATTCACTACGAGGCTTGGAACTTGGGTGAGCGGCGTGGACGGCTGGAGATTGGCCTTCACTTTGAAGCGCGCGAGGCGGACCTGAATGCGCGTATGCTGGATGGAATACTGGCGCACCTGTTCGAAATCAAGGCGGAGCTTGGCTCATCGTTTGAGGCTGAGCCGTGGGACAAGGGCTGGACCAAAGCCTATGAGACGATCCCGCTGGAAAAGTTCAGCGCGGAATATCTGGAGCGAGTCGCCGCGCGTGTGGCGCAAGTCATCGGCGTGCTGGAGCCGATACGACGCGGCATGCGAGCTCGTCGGAGGTAAGACGTGAGAGACGGGAAAACGGTGGTGCTGTATGTCGAAGATGAGCCGAGCCTGGCCGAGTTGCTGCGTATGGGCCTGGGGCTGTTTGGCATGATTGTCAGTCCAATCTATTGCAACAGTGAAGAGTTGCTGAGCAAGATCGGCTCGCCCGAATTTGCCGGGGCGGACATTTTGTTTCTGGATATTCGCCTGCCAGGGCTGACCGGATTGGAGCTGGCCAAGCACCTGCGCGCGGATGGCGAGGCAAGGCCCATTGTCATCGTCTCGGCCTACAATCCGCCTGACAGCGATGTGCTGGAGGAAATCCGCGCTGTATTCCAGCCCAAGCCGTTCGACTTTGACGGGATTGTTCGTACGATTCAATCGCTGTTAAAGTGCTAAGAACCTATCCGAAAACCGCCCGAGTGCGGACTCTAGTCCGCGTGGGGAAAGGCAGGCTGAAGCCTGCACTCCAGTTTTCGGATAGGCTCTAAATACTCTAGAGGCTGCCATGTCCGAACCTTCGGCCGACCGGCTGGCTCTGTTGTATCGCATCTCGCAAGCCTTTAATTCGTCGCTCGACCTGGAACAAGTGTTGAACCGGGTGATGGATGAAGTTATTGCGAGCACGCGCGCCGAGCGCGGCTTTGTCATGCTGCGCGGCGCAGATGATCAACTGGCCTTTGTCGCGGCGCGCGGAATGGATCAGCGGACACTGGACCAGCCCGAGTTCCAGATTTCGCGCGGGGTGGTGGAGCGCGTGGCTCGCGAAGGCAAGCCTCAATTGACCAGCGATGCGCAAAGCGACGGGTGGCTGAGCGCGCGCACCAGCGTCGTCATCTTTGGCCTGCGCTCGATCCTGTGCGTGCCGCTGCAATTCAAGGGCGCGACGATTGGCGTGGTCTATGTGGACAACCGGCTGCAAGCCGGCATCTTTTTGCCGGCTGATCTCGAATTGCTGACCTCGATTGCCGCCAGTGCTGCCATCGCGATTGAAAATGCCCGGCTGTACCGGTTGGCGGTGGACAAGGGCCGCATGGAGCGCGAGCTTCAGGTGGCGCGGGAGGTGCAGGCCAGTCTCTTGCCGCGTCACACACCCCAGATTGAAGGCTGGGAATTTGCGGCGTTCTGGCAGCCGGCTCGCGAGGTGGCGGGTGACTTTTACGATTTTATTCCGGGCGACCGTTTAGGAGTGGTCATTGCCGACGTCTCTGACAAGGGGATGCCGGCTGCGTTGTTCATGGCGCTTTCGCGGAGTATTGTTCGTGCGAGCGTGGCGCACATTCACCAGCCGGCCGAAGGCATCTCGCAAGCCAATCGTCTGATCTGCGCCGACGCGACGAACGGCATGTTTGTCACGCTGTTCTACGCTCAGCTTGATCCGGTCACGGGCGAATTGGTGTACGTCAACGCGGGGCACAACCCACCGCTGTTGCTTCGAGCCGGCAGCGGCGAATTGATTGAACTCGAGCGCACGGGTATGGTGCTGGGGATTCACGAATCAGGTCCGTATGATCAGCGTTCGGTGACGTTGAACGCGGGCGATTTGATCTTGTTCTACACGGACGGTGTGACCGATGCGCTCGACACGCAAGGCAACGAATTCGGCCTGGATCATTTGCGGCGCATGCTGCTTGACCACCGGGGCGCTTCGGCAACGGAACTGGCGGCGACGTTGGATCGGACGCTCGCCGAGTTTGGCGGCGCCGTGCGTTACGATGACATTACGGTCGTCGTCGCCAAACGGTTATAGTGTATGCTTGCGCGTGCGCCGTTTGATAAGCAGACCCACGATCAAGACAACCAGTGCGGCCAGGACCAGCAGGGCGACAGCGCCGAGCAACCTTTGGCTGGCTGCAACATCTTTTGCCAAAGGCTGGCTTTGTACCGAGAGAGAGGCCTCCCGCTCAAGCGGCGTGCCATCGGGCGCAGAGCCACTCACTTGCAGGTTGATGCCATACACGCCGGGTGAGGTGGGTTTCCAGGTAGCTTGCCAGCCGTCGCCGCCAGGGGTCAAGCTCATGGATTCCGCCTTGCCATCGGGGTGGTGGATGAGCGCTGTGGCCTGGCGAATCGGCAACGCCTGACCCGCCAGATCAAGTCGAGCGGTCAATTCCACCGACTCGTCGGGCCCAGGCAGCAGCGGGCTAGCCTGGGCCTTGAGGACTGCGCCGCCCTGAAGGCGAGCCGTGAGAGCATACTCTGTGCCGCGAGAAGGCGTTTTGCTCGTCGCTGCCAGTGTCACCTGCCAGGGGCCAGGGCGTGGATTTTGAAAGCCGTAACCCAGGTAGACCAGTGTGGCTGGATCATCCACAATGATCAGACCGTTTCTGGCGGCATCCAGCGCAATGACATTGCCACTCGCGCCGCGCACGGTCACCGTGAGCGAACGGGTGGGATCGTAAAGCGCGAAACTGGCGACGGCGACCTGGTCAATGTTGAGGGTCACTTGCTGGCTGCCGCCCGCGTCCACATGGCCTGTGTAGATGCGTGTGAATTGCAGAGCCGCCTGGTCTTTTGCCGCCGGAGCCGCGTCCGGTTCGGCCAGAAACTCGCCGGCTGGTTTTTGAAGCAGCGGCCTGACAAAGCTTTCAAAGACTCTTCTCGACAAGTTGAGGTCGGTGTGCAGCAAGGGAAGTGTGGTCAGAGAAAGGCTGATGCCTCTTGCGCTGCCGAGCGAGACGGCAATATCAGAGGGGACATCCGTACACGGCGACTTGAAAGATTCAAGTATCGGCGTGCCGGCCAAAGCGTAAAACTGCACGCCGCGCCGACGCGTGATCTGCGAGTTGAAAATGTCTTGCACATAGCTTGGCCGGATTTCGAGCGAAGCCGGCAAGTAGAGATTCAAGGCCGCCGGCAAGTTGGCGCAATCCGAGCCGTTCTGTGGAGTGCCCAGCATGATCAGTTGGGCGACGTCTCGCTCCGTCATGAGGCGGTCAATGTAATAGCGTGCGATCAAGCCGCCCATGCTGTGACCCACCAGGTCCACCTGTTGAGCGCCCGTCAGCTTTTTGACGTTTGCGATGTAGCGCTGGAGGATTTCGGCATTCTGCGCGATGGTGTTGGTCCTGCCGGCGGGATCGGTGATGCTGCCCGTGCTGAATTTGCCTTTGGCCTGACCGTCGCCCACCGCGAATCCCCGCAGCCCGATTGAAGCCAGAAAACCGTTCGGGCCGAGATAGGCGGACCAGGCGGCAGCGCTCGCAATAAAGCCGTGCGCCAGAACGACCGGGCGGGGCGAGATTTGAACCTGGGCCGTCGCGACAGCCGCGCCACCTGCCAGCGCGCGTATCGTTCGCTCTTGCCGGGGTTGTCCATTCTTATCCCAGGCCCAGCCCAAACTTGCAAAGCGTTCAGTTTCGCAGCCTTCCCCGTTGGCTTGAACCGTACATTCGGCAATGGACGCGGCCTCTTGATCTGCTGCAAAGGTCACGCGGGTCGGTTGCGCGGCGCGGCTCTGGAACTTGACCCTGAGCTGGAGCGGGTCGCCGTCAACCAGCCTGGTCACGGGCGTCTTGTTTCGATCCAGGACGACCAGCTCCACGGACTGAGCCTGTGACTTGAGTGCCTCCGTGAAAAGCAAGACGGCGGCTAGCAGCGCGCTGGTGAGCACCTTCCTCGTCCTCGTCATACAGCCCTCACAATTTGTTTGTCATTGGATGTGGCAATCCGTTTCCTTGGCAAAAGCGGTAGAAACCAGTATACCCATAAGGCGCTCGAGCGTCAAGAGACATACGCGCTTTACAAACAGCCGGTCATCGGGTACAATTTTGCCAGCCAGGGACTGCCACCTCACCCGGCCCACTCTAGGCCGCATGTCTTTTAGCAGTCTCATTCTTTGCAGTTTGGCCCATCACGTTCCTGCAAAACGGGAGTCAAGCATGAGCCGTGATCATCACCGGAAACCCAGGTCGCCGGGGCTCCGTCAAGGATTGCGTAACAACATCACCAACTGGAATCAGCCCTTGCCGTTTCGCGTCAAAGTATCCAAGCTGGTCAAGAACCTGTGGATCAAGGCCGTCACCGGTTCTACCTGCTGCGGGCACGCTGACGAGCTGGGGTGTTGACAACTTGAATCTCACGACCCCGGTGGGGTTGCAGAGTGAACTGACACTCGTCCGTGGGCAGGGAGACATGGTCAACCTTTTGGGCAACCGTTATCGCCTTGACTCCGAGCTGGGTCGAGGCGGCATGGGCGTGGTTTACCGCGCTCACGACACACTCCTTGACCGCGATGTGGCGGTCAAGGTCTTGAGCGATTCTGGCCTCGGCGCGGAGGGCCGCGCGCGCCTCTTGCGCGAAGCTCAAGCCGTTGCCAAGCTCAATCATCCGAACATCATCGCAATCTATGATGTCGCCGGAGCCGCTGAAGCCGATGGCGTGCCCTTCATCGTCATGGAATGGGTCGGCGGCCAATCACTTTACGCTGCGCCGCCGCGCGCCCTCGGCGAAATTGTATTGATTGCCAAACAGTTGTGCTCAGCGCTCGACCATGCGCATACACGCGGCATCATCCACCGTGACCTCAAGCCGGAGAACGTCGTCGTCCTGCCCGATGGCAATATCAAGCTCATGGCTTTTGGCCTGGCGCGTTCGGTGGCATCTCGTCTCACGGGCGAAGGCGCCCTCGTCGGTACGGTGTTCTACCTCGCGCCGGAGCAGGCGTTGGGACAAGACATTGACGGTCGCGCCGATCTCTATTCACTCGGCGTGATGCTGTACGAGTTGACGGCGGGGCGTTTGCCATTCACCGCCGACGACCCGCTGGCCGTCATCTCGCAGCATCTGCACGCGCCGGTCGTGCCGCCGCGCGCGCACAATGAGCAGATACCACCGGCGCTGGATGCGCTGATTGTCCGCTTGCTGAGCAAGCAGCCAGAGGATCGCCCTGCGTCTGCCCATGAGGTCTTGCAGGCACTAGAGCAACTTGATTTGGCCCAGGCGCAGGTCACAGTGGCGACCGAACTGCCGCTATTGGAGCGCATCGTGCGCGGGCGGCTGGTCGGTCGCGAGCGCGAGATGGCCGAGGCCAGTGCCTATTGGAAGCGCGCGGCGGCCGGCCAGGAGCAGGTGTTGCTTATCAGCGGCGAGCCCGGCGTTGGCAAAACACGTCTGGGGCGCGAAATCGCCACGCGCGCTACAGTCTCGGGCGGCAAGGTGTTGCTGGGCGAATGTTATGCCGAAGGCGGCGCGCCCTACGCGCCGATAGCCCAAATGATTCGAGCCGTCGAGCTGGCAGGTCTGCGAGACCTATCAGGTCTACCTGATCTGTTGATACTCGCGCCCGATTTGCGCCACGCCTATCCGGATGTCCCGCCCGCTCCCAGGCTCGACCCGCCGTCCGAGCAGGAGCGGCTGTTCGACAGCGTCGTCGAGCTTTGCCAGACACTGGCCGTGCGCACCCCGCTGCTGCTCATCGTGGACGATGCTCACTGGGCCGATAGTGGCACACTGGCTTTGCTACGGCATCTTGCTCGCCGGCTGCGCCAGCGGCGCGTGATGCTGCTCTTGACTTATCGCGAAACCGAATTGGATGAAGCGCGCCCGTTCCACCAGGTGCTGCTCGACCTTACTCGCGAGCGGCTAGCTGTGCGCATCAAGCTGGCGCGCCTGAGCAAAGACGAGACGCGCGACCTGCTGGCAGCGATGTTGGCTCAAGACATCGCGCCTGAATTCCTCGACAGCATCTATCACGAGACGGAAGGCAACCCGTTCTTTATCGAAGAGGTGTGCAAGGCGTTGATCGAGGAAGGCAAGCTCTATCACGAAGGCGGACGCTGGCGCGGGCTGAGCATGGCCGAGATGCGCGTGCCGCAGAGCGTCCGCGTGGCCGTCCAGGCGCGTGTTGGCAAGCTGCCCGCTGCGGCCCAGGACGCGCTTGGGCTGGCGGCCATCCTGGGGCGCGAGTTTGATTTCGAGACGCTACAAAAGGCGAGCGACCAAGACGAAGAGACGCTTGTCGCCGCGCTGGAGGTGGCCGAGCGCGCGCAGTTGATCGGCGAAGTGCAAGGCAAGGGCCGCGAGGTGCTTGCCTTTGCCCACTCGATCATCCCGACGACTTTGCGTGAGAGCATGAGCGGTCTGCGCCGCCATCGTCTGCATCGCCGCGTCGCCGCCGCCATCGAGTTGCTCCGCCCGGATGACCTGGAGGCGCTGGCCTATCACTATAGCGAGGCTGGGGATGAAGAGCGTGCGAGGGCCTATTACATTCGCGCAGCCGATCGAGCGCGCAAGGTGTACGCCAACGAAGACGCTCTTCGTTTTTACGCCGAGGCGCTGGCCTTGACGCCGGACGACCATCCCGATCGCTTTGATTTGCTGGCCGCGCGCGCCAAGGTGTACGACGTGGTCGCCCGGCGCGACCTTCAACGCGCCGATGTGGACGCCATGCTCGCCCTGGCTGAGAGGCGGCAGGATGATGCCCGCCGCTTTGATGCGCTGATTGCCCTGGCCGATTTTTACCTGGTGACGGAGCGCGTTTATGCGCGCGAACCGGCCGAACGCGCCGCCGGGATCGCGCGGGCGATGGGCGACCGTATGAGCGAAGCGCACGCGCTGCGCCGCCTGGGTTGGGTGGATTGCGAGAGAACGGACTATGCGGCCAGCCGGCGTGAACTCGAGACCGCTGCAGCGCTCTTTCGGGAGGGCGATCAGCCTGGCGAGGCGGCTATTTGCCTGCACATATTATCTCTGACGCTGCGACTGGGCGGCGATCTGCCGGGCGCGCAGCAGTCTGCAGAACAAGCCGTTGCCTTGAGCCGCGCCGTAGGCGACAAGCGGCAGGAAGCAATCAGTCTGCGGCGGCTGGGCATCGTATATGGCGATCAGAAACGCCGCGCCGACGAGCTGGCCGCCACCGAGGCGGCGTTGGCTCTACATTGTGCTCTGGGTGACCGTTTCGAAGAGATGCACGCGTGCGACAACCTGGGCACCATTTACGCTGTGTTGGGCCGGCCGGCAGAGGCTGAAGCATCTTTTCGCCGCGCGCTTGAAATAGCCGAGGCGGTCGGATCCAGCCAGGGGATCGCGTATGTGCTCGAAAACTTGATGTCGCATATCCTGGTCCCACAGGGCGAGTACGAAGCCGGGCTGATGTTTCTGGAAGAGCACTTGACTATGGCGCGCCTGGCAGGCGACGAGTTCGTGGCCGCAAACATTCAATTTGACCAAGCCTGGCTGCTGGCTGCTCTGGGTCAGTTTGCGCGCGCGCTCGATCTGGCGCAGGCCGTCGCGCCGTGCGTCAGGAAATTTTGCGGGCCGTTGATGGAGATCAGCGGCCTGGCGTTGCTCGGACGCTGGCAAGCGGCGCTGGGGCAGTTTGATCCGTCGCGGCAGGCGCTGATGGCTGCACTTGACCAGGCAGGGCAGACGGGCGTTCCGCTGTATTCCGTCTGGCCGCTCAAGACGATGGCCTATACGGCCTGGCTGGAAGGTGGGCGAGTGGAGGCCTTGCGCGATGGATTGGCGCGCGCACAACAGGCGATTGCGCTGTTGGCCGGCCTGAATGAAGACCATAATCTGGCTGAGACGCTCGACCTTGCGGCGCGGCTGTGGCTGGCACTGGGCGAGCCAGGCGAAGCTCTGAAACCTTTGACAGAGATGGTGCGGCTGATGGACGCCAACCCGACGCTGTTTGCAGTCGAGCAACTGCTCTGGACTCGTTCACGGGTGTTGCGGGCGCTGGGCCGCGAGGCCGAAGCCGACGAATGTCTGCGCCGCGCCCACGACCGCGTGATGCTCGTCGCGGGCAAGACCCTAGACGCCACGCTGCGGCGGAGCTGGCTGGGCAACGTGCGAGAGAATCAAGAGATTGTGATGGAAACCATGCGGCGAGGGCTGGCGGCGTGATCGGAACGGTTCTACTCAACCGCTATCGCCTCGACGCCGAACTGGGACGCGGCGGGATGGGCGCGGTCTATCGCGCTCACGATACGCTGCTTGAGCGCGACGTGGCGATCAAGGTGTTGAGCAACACCGGCCTGGGCACGCAAGGCCGCGCGCGCCTCTTGCACGAGGCGCAAGCCGCCGCCAAGCTCAATCATCCCAACATCGTCACGGTCTATGATGCGGGCGAGTCGGATGGCGTGCCGTTCATCGTGATGGAACTTGTCAGCGGGCGGAGCTTGCGCGACACGGGAATGTTGACGATCCCGCAAGTGATTGACCTGGGCCGCCAGCTCTGCGCGGCGCTCGAACACGCCCATGCGAACAGCATTGTGCACCGTGACATCAAGCCGGAAAACATCCTGCTCGCGGACACGCCCGCGCCGGATGCCAGCCTGCGCGTCAAGCTGATGGACTTTGGCCTGGCCCACTCTCACACGGCGACTCGTCTGACCCAGGAAGGCGCGTTGGTAGGCACGGTGTTCTATCTTGCGCCAGAGCAAGCGCTGGGTCAGGGGGCGGACGTGCGCGCCGACCTGTATTCGCTCGGCGTGGTACTGTATGAATTGGCGGCGGGTCGTCTGCCCTTTACGGCCAGCGATCCGATGACCATCATCTCACAGCACCTGTACGCGCCGGTCACGCCGCCCAGCCAGCATCGCAACGATATTCCGCTGGCGCTCGAAGCCGTTATCCTCAGGCTGCTTGCCAAAAATCCCGATGACCGATTCGCTTCGGCGCGCGAGGCGGCGCTGGCGCTAGGGGGGCAGGCCGAGCCAGCCACGCCCCCGCCGCTGAAAACCTCAAATAACCTGCCCGCGCAAGCCACACCCTTTATCGGGCGCGAAAAACAAGTGGACGCGGTGCGCCAGGCATTGCTTCGACCGCAGACGCGCCTGCTCACTCTCACCGGCCCTGGCGGCACGGGCAAGACCCGCCTTGGCCTGCAAGCTGCTGCCAGCCTGCTCGACCAGTTTACGAGCGGCGTGTTTTTTGTTGCGCTCGCGCCCGTCGGCGCGCCTGACCTCGTCCCCGCCACGATTGCCTCGGCGGTCCAAGTGCGCGCGAGTGGCGACCGGCCGGTGCTCGAAAGGCTAAAGGACTATTTCCGCGACAAGCATCTGCTGCTAATGCTCGACGGTTTTGAGCAGGTGACGGACGCCGCGCCCGTCGTCGCCGATTTGCTGTCCGCCGCGCCGCGCCTCAAGGTTCTTGTCACCAGCCGCCGGCCGCTGCGCATCTACGGTGAGCACGAAATGCCGGTTCCGCCGATGGCGCTGCCCGACCTCAAGCATCTGCCTCCGCCTGAGCACCTGGCGCAGGTCGAAGCGGTGCAGTTGTTCGTCGAGCGGGCGCAGGCCGTGAAGGCGGATTTTGCCATCACGGATGAGAACGCCCCGGTGGTAGCCGAAATCTGCCACAAGCTGGATGGTTTGCCGCTGGCGATTGAGCTCGCAGCGGCGCGTGCCCAGTTGCTGTCGCCCCCCAGGCTGTTGGCGCAATTGGACCGCCGGCTCAAGGTGTTGACCGGCGGCGCGCGCGACCTGGCTCCCCGCCAGCAGACGTTGCGCAACACGGTTGCGTGGAGTTATGACCTGCTCGACGCCGATGCGCGCAAGTTGTTTGCGCGGCTGGCGGTATTTGTGAGCGGCTGGACGTTGGAGGCGGCGCAGGCGGTGTGCAACGCCGAAAATGATTTGCCGATGGATGTGCTGGATGGCCTCGGCGTGCTCATGGACAATAGCCTGCTCAAGCAATCCGACGCACAGGGTGAGCCGTGCTTTGCGATGCTCGAGACGATTCGCGAGTATGCTCTGGAAAAGCTGGGCGAATCGGGCGAGTTGCAGGTAATGCGAGATCGTCACCTTGACTATTTTCTCAGCTTCGCCGAGGCGGGAGCGCCGTATATTCAAAGTGGCGAGACGGCCTGGTTGGACCGCCTGGAGAGCGAGTTTGATAATGTGCGCGCTGCGTGGGAACATGCTCTCGCGTGTGATGCTGATCTGGCACTGCGGCTGGCGCTTGCCATCGAGTGGTTCTGGGTCCTCCGGGGCAGATTGCAGGAGGGGCGGGCCTGGGCGAACAGGCTCTTGCCGTTCGCGGAGGCGTGGGGCGCAAACAGGCAGCGCGCCCAGGCGCTGCGCATGGCGGGCATCCTGGCGAGTGGGACCGGCGACGATGAAGTGGCTCGCCCACTTTTGGAGGCGGCGCTGGCGACGGCCAGAGCGTCCGGCGATCAACCGGCCCTGGCCTTTACGCTGCACAATCTGGGCAGTGTGTATGCCGAGATCGGCAAGGTGTCCGAAGGTCGCGCCTGCTATGAAGAATGCCTCGCGCTCTATCGAGCGATGGACGATACCTGGGGTGTTGGTCATGCGACCGGCGCACTGGCCGGACTGGCCTGGAGTACCGGCGACGCCGCATCGGCGCGCGCGCTGTTCGAGCGAGCGCTGTCCATCTATCGGAGCCTGGGGGACAAGCGGGGCATCCGCTCGGCGACCTCGGCGTTAGGCAAAATGGCCTACCGGGCGGGCGATTACGCCTCGGCGCGCGCGCTGCTCGAGCAAAGCCTGTCATTGGCGCGCAATCAACGTGACACGTTTGCAACTGAGGGGGCGCTGTGCGCACTGGGCGAGCTGGCGCGCCTCGAGGGCGACTATGCGAGAGCCGGCGCATTGTATACCGAGGCGCTGCACCTTGACCGGGAGATGCTGGGCACCTACCGGCAGCCCGAGGTGTTGTGCGACCTGGGTTATGTGGCGCTGCACGAGCGTGATTATGCGCGAGCGCGGGCACTGTTCCAAGAGAGCCTGGCGCTGAACCGTCAGGGTGGACTGGCCGCGGGCATTTTGCCGTGTGTGACAGGCTGCGCCGGGCTGGTGGGAGCAACCGGCCAGCCCCAAGCAGCCGCCCGCTTGCTTGGGGCGGTTGAATCATCTTTGCGTGCCCTCGGCCTTGTGATGGATGCCCCGGAGCGTATGGAATACGACCGCATGGTGGAGGCCGCGCGGGCGCAACTGGATGAAGCAACCTTTCAAGCCGCGTGGGCTAAAGGCCAGGCGATGACGTTGGAACAGGCCGTGGTATATGCGCTGGAGGAGACTGGGCCATGATGGGCACGCTGCTCTCAAATCGCTACTGCCTCGACGCCGAGCTAGGACGCGGTGGGATGGGCGTCGTCTATCGCGCTCACGATACACTGCTCGACCGCGACGTGGCCGTCAAGGTCTTGAACGCGTCTAACCTGAGCACTGATAGCCGCGCGCGCCTGTTGCGCGAAGCACGCGCGGCGGCCCGGCTCAACCATCCGAACATTGTCCTGGTTCACGATGCCGGCGAAGCCGACCCCACTCTTGCTTCGGGGGCAAGCGGCGCGCCCTTTATCGTGATGGAATTGGTCGAAGGCAAATCGCTCTTTGAGCGTAAGCCGCAATCGCTCGATGAGATCATGGCCGTGGCGCAGCAGGTGTGCGCCGCGCTCGAACACGCTCACGCGCATGGCATTGTCCACCGCGACCTCAAGCCGGAGAATGTTCTCATCACGTCCGACGGCACGGTCAAGTTGATGGATTTTGGATTGGCGCGATCGGGCGCGTCTCGCCTCTCGACGGAGGGAGCGATTATCGGGACAGTGTTTTACCTTGCGCCGGAGCAGGCGCGGGGCGAAGCGCTTGACGGCCGCGCCGACCTGTACGCGCTCGGCGTGATGCTCTATGAGCTGACGACCGGTCGGTTGCCCTTCACGGGCGACGATCCATTAGCTATTATCGCGCAGCATTTTTACGCTGACGTGGTCCCCCCCCCGCACTCTGGGCGCCGACCTGCCGCCTGCGATGGAAGCGATCATCCTCAAGCTGCTCGCCAAGCTCCCCAACGACCGGTTCGCTTCCGCGCGTGAGGTTGCGTCGGCGTTGGCAGAAGCAGCACAAGGCCGCTTGCCCAGATCTGCCGTCACTCCCCACCATAACCTGCCGATCCAGTTGACCAGCTTTGTGGGACGGGAACACGAGAGCGCCGAGGTGAAGCGATTGCTCATAACCTCTCGGCTGGTGACGCTCACCGGCACGGGCGGATGCGGCAAAACACGGCTGGCGCTCAAGGTGGCCGGGGACGGCCTGGCCGAGTATTCCGATGGGGTCTGGCTGGTTGAACTGGCGCCCGTGTCCGACCCGGCGTTGGTCCCGCAGACGGTGGCGGCCCTTTTGGGCGTGCGTGAGGAACCGGGCCGCCCTCTCGCCAAAACTCTCGCCGACTACTTGCGTCCCAAATCGCTCTTGCTCATCCTCGACAACTGCGAGCATCTGATCGAGGCGTGCGCGTCACTGGCCGAGACATTCCTGCGGGTCTGCCCGAACGTCAAGATCCTTGCCACCAGCCGGGAAGCGTTCGGCATCGCGGGTGAAACATCCTTCCGCGTTCCATCTCTTGCGTCTCCTCATCCGGATCGCCCAGCCCCTGGCGATGACGTGTTGAGTTACGCTCACTACGAGGCAGTCCGATTGTTCCTCGACCGCGCCGTCAGCGTCAGGCCGGATCTTCAGGTGACGGCCGCGAATGCGCTTGCCCTTGCTCAGATTTGCCACCGGCTGGATGGATTACCGCTGGCGATCGAGCTGGCGGCGGCGCGCGTGAGCGCGATGACGGTGGATCAGATTGCCTCTCGGCTGGACGATCGCTTTCGCTTGTTGACGGGTGGCAGCCGCACGGCATTGCCTCGTCAGCAGACATTAAAAGCGCTGATTGATTGGAGTTGGGATCTGCTCTCGGACGTCGAGCGCACGTTGCTGCGCCGGTTGTCGGCGTTTGTCGGCGGGTGGACGCTGGAGGCAGCCGAGAGCGTCACTACCGATGCTGGGCTGACTGCCCCTGACGTTCTAGAAGCGCTGACACAGTTGGTCAACAAATCGCTCGTCGTGATGGAGGACCAGGGAAGCTCAGCGCGGTACCACTTGTTGGAGACGATCCGCGAGTATGCGCGTGATAGATTGATCCAGGCGGGCGAGGCGGAAGCAGTGCGTCGCCGGCAGCTCGATTTTTTCCTGCGACTGGCCGAGATGGCCGAGCCGGGCTTGCGACGCGCCGATCAGGTCGAATGGCTGGCCCGGCTCGAAATGGAACACGACAATCTGCGGATGGCGCTCAAATGGTCACTGCAGAGTGGGGCGCTGGAGGCCGGGTGGCGAATCGGAGGAGATCTGGCGCGGTTCTGGTATCTGCGCGGCTACTGGAACGAGGGCCGCGAGTGGCTGGAGCGATTGCTTTCCCAGAAATGGGACGCAGACTTGACTTTATCAGCGCAGCGTGCACGGGCTAAAGCACTGTGCGGCGCGGGCTGGCTGGCGGATGATGCCAAAAGCGCGACCGCGCCCTATACGGAGGCGCTGGCACTGTGGCGCAAGCTTGGAGATAGCTGGGGCACTGCTTTTGCGCTGCGCGGGCTGGGAGCCGAGGAATGGAACCAGGGCAATCTTGAGCGAGCCACTGCGTATCTGGATGAAAGCCTCGCGCTGTTTAGTGAACTGGGCGACGAGTGGGGCACAGCGCTCGCGATGTTCAGTCTCGGCTGGGTTGCGTTCAATCGCGACGACACAGCGCGGGCCGAGAAACACTGGGAGGAGGGCCTCAGCCTGTTTCGCCAATCGGGTGACCGATGGGGCATGGCCGTCACGCTCGGTTCGCTTGGCTATATTGCCCGGCTGAAAGGGGATTACGGGCGGGCAGGCTCGCTTTCTCAAGAGAGCCTGGCACTCTTTCGCGAACTGGGGGATAAGGCCGGCATTGCGACATCGCTCAACCGGCTGGCGAATGTGGCGCTCCGCCGGAGTGAATATCGAGAAGCGACTGCGCTGCTGGAGGAAAGCCTGGCGCTGGAACGCGAGCGAGGTGACCGAGGGGGCCTGGTCACCACACTCAATCTGCTGGGCCTGGTGGCCTGTTATCAGGGCGACTATTCGCGGGCGGAAGCGAGGATCGAAGAGAGCCTGGCCATCGGCCGGGAAATTGACGATGAATACAACCGCCCCATTATTCTAGGCGATTTTCTGGCGCTGGTCATGTATTATCGGGGCGATGTGGACGGCGCGGCGGCGCTGTGGCGCGAGAACCTGGCGTCGCTGGAGAAACATGAGGACCGAACCGGCATTGCTTTTGCGCAAAGCGGACTCGGTTTGGTGGCCTACTGCCAGGGTGATTATTATCTGGCGCGCGAGCGGCTGGAAGAGGGTCTGGCTTATAGTCGGATAGCGGGTGACAAGCGGTACGTGGCGATCGCACTCAATGGCCTGGCAAAAGTGTTGCGCGCGCTGGGCGAACAAGCGCGCGCCCTGATACTGTTCAGAGAGAGCCTGTCTCTGCGCAAAGAAATGGGAACCCGGCGGAGCATCGCCGAGTCGCTGGAAGGGCTGGCCGGAATGGCAGCCGAGGCCGGGCGAGATTTTCGAAAGGCAGCCCAGATGTTCGGAGCGGCAGAAGCGCTGCGAGAGGCGATCGGCGCTCCTGTGCCGCCCGTCGAGCGTGCAGAGTATGACCGGGCTGTAGCCGCCGTGCGTGCGGGACTCGACGAAGCGACTTGTGCGGCAGCGTGGGCTGAAGGGCGCGCGATGACGATAGAGCAAGCGACTATTTGTGCAATGGAGACGAGAGACAGATGACCAGATTGCCAGCGGTTGAACCTGATAGATGCCCGTTTTACTGCTGCATGGCGGGAGGCCAATCGCCTTGACATCTGTCAGTGTGGGTACAGGCGTCTGGGTGGGCGACAGTACGGCTTTCATGACACAGCCTCCTTCTAGGGTCAGTCGCGTCGCACGAGCGGCAAAAACACTCGATGCTCCGACATGCGCAGGATTTGCAGTCCACCGTATGCGTCCGCCACGTAGACCAGGTTGCCCATCACCTGGACGTTGTAGCTATATCCCGGCGTCTGATACCCACTGCGCAGCGTGGGGCTCGCCGGGTTGCTCACGTCAATGATCTGAACGCCGTAATAAGCGTCGGCGACATAGGCGAGGTTGCCGATCACTTGCACATTTCGGGCATTCCCCGGCGTGTCAAAGTTGCCGCGCAGTGTAGGGCTGAGCGGGTCGCTCACGTCAACGATCTGTAACCCCTCGAAGCGATCGGCAACGTACGCCAGGTTGCCCTGCACATAGACGCCCTGTGCTTCGCCCGGCGTGTCCAGGCTGCCCAGCGGCGTCGGGCTGAGCGGATTGCTCACGTCAATGATCTGCAACCCACCGCTGTAATCGGCGACATAGGCGCGGCTGCCCACCACCTGCAGCGCCATCGCACTGCCGGGCGTGTCCAGGCTGCCGCGCGCCACAGGATGAGTTGGATCGCTTACATCCGTAATGTACAAACCATAGTTGCCGGACGCGATATAGGCCAGTGTGCCCGTCACATGCGCGTCAATGGTAGCGGTCGTCGGATCGCTACCCCGCAGTGTCGGGCTGAACGGATTGCTCACGTCAATCATCTGTAGACTATTCTGATCGGCCACGTAGACGAGGTCGCCGACAGCCCACACGTTGCGAGCCTGCCCCGGCGTATCGAACGTGCTTCTCAGCACAGGCAAGGAGGGCACGCTGACATCAACGATGCGTAAGCCGTTCACATCGTCGGCGAGATACATCCAGTTGCCTGTGATATGCACATCCTCGACATCGCCGGGAGGCGTGTAGCTGCCCACCAAGGCTGGGCTGGCTGGATTGCTCACGTCCAAGACGTGCAGTCCCCGGCGGCCACTGGCGAGGTAAGCCAGGTTGCTGATCACCTGAACCTTTACCGCATTGCCGCCGAACAGGCTGTAACTGCCGCTCAACGTCGGGCTGGCCGGGTTGCTCACATTGATGATCTGCAAACCGCTGACGTCCGCGACGTACGCCAGGCTGCCCGTCACCTGCACGCTGTAGGCATAGCCTGGCGTATCAAAGCTGCCGCGGAGTGTTGGGCTAAGTGGATTGCTCACGTCAATGATTTGCAGTCCGCTGGTTTCATCGGCGACGTAAGCCAGGTCGCCAATCACCTGCACCGCATGAGCGAATCCGGGCGTGTTGAACACCCCACTCAAGATCGGGCTGAACGGATTGCTCACGTCAATGATCTGCAGGCCCTCCGAGCCGCCCCCCCGGTAGACCCGGCCGCCCACGACGACAAGATCGTCGGTGAGTCCCGGCACAGAGAGCCGACTCCGCAGCACCGGGCTGATCGGGTCACTCACGTCAACGATTTCTAATCCAGCGTAATCGGCGACGTAGGCCAGGCTGCCCGTGATGTACACGCCTCTTGCGGACGACCACGCCTTGAGGCTGCTCAACATGGTCGGGCTGGCTGGGTAGGTGAGGTCAATGATGTGCAGCCCAGCCGCATCGGCAGCGGCATAGGCACGCTGGCCCACCACCTGCACATCGTTGACCGAATCCGCAAGGGGCAGCCGGGCGAGACGCGGCAGAGTTGCCGGGTCGCTCACGTCGAGGACCGTCAGCGCGCCTCCTTCGCCAAGATAGGCATGCGCGCCATCCACGGCGATTGCTTGTACCGCTCCCCCGAGGCTGCCCACAAAGTGGAGCGACAGCCCGCTCGCAGCGTTTTGGCCAGGGTCGGCCGCTGTTCGATTGAGAAGCGCAGACCCTACTAGCCACGCTGCGCACAGGCCAAGCTCAATGGCGATCAACAGACGATAACGATAAGCACGCATGCTGTCCTCCAAGCTATACCCCACGACTCATGACTAGCGCAAGACGATTGGCAAATAGATGTACCGCGACGTTGCGCCCGATACGCCCCCGCCCCAGAAACCACCAACCAGTGTGTAGACGCCGCCGATCATTGCCCCGGCGTCCGGCTGGCCGATTGTGCCGCCAAGCGAGTACGCGCCGCCGCCGCTCACGCCGCCTCCGTTATCCACCGTGAACCAGGAGAGATCGTAACCATCGCCACCTTGCGCCCAAACCGGCAGAACTGGCCACAACGCCAGTGCGACTAACACGATGAGAACAATCGTCTTGCGGTTCATCGTTGCCTCCTATCGCGCCGTGACCATGAACACAAAGTCATTATCCACCGGTGCCCAGTTGCCGTTGTTGATGTATATACGGAAAATGTTATCTGCGGTCTGGTTGATTGACACGATCCGGACTTCGGCTGCGCTGCTGGGCTGTGATTCGACTTCGGTGATGGCGATGGGGATCAAAGCTGTGACACCGGCAGCGTGAGCATCGAGTTCGATCATATAGTTCCCCGTGCCAGCCCTCGTTACCGAAGCCACGCCAAACTCCCAACCAATATTGCCATTAGAGCTCACCGAAGCCCAGGCAATGATAGAGTTATCGCGGTAGCGGTCGCCGATGTTGATCACCGTTGCCCAACCGGCGTTGTTGGCCAAGTTCGCACGACCACTTTCTTCTACCTGAAAGACAGGGATACCCTGTGAGTCAATCCGAAATACGCCGTCTTCGTCATTGTTGTCGTCCAGCTCAATGTGGATATCGTCATTACTGGTCAGGTACAAATCGCTGCTGCCATAGTCAGTTGATTGAATACGGCCGTTATCGCCTGTGCCCGTGTCGCTGTTGCTGCCCAGTTTGATGTCGGCTGCGTTTCCATCGCCTGAACGCGCGTACAGGCCCGCGCCGCCGGTCGCGCTGTTGACAAAGCGCCCGCCATAGGCAGAAGCGCCGGTGGACGTGGCGTCCACGCCGTCGCCGTCTGCTAGCCGCACATGCACGCCGTCGCCGCCCGCCGACCATACGTACGCACCGTCCATGTCGGCCTGACCGACATACAGCCCGTACCCTTCACTACCCTCCACCTGGAAACCGCTGGGAAAGGTTGGCATCACCAGGTAGCTGGGGCTGCCGGCCTTGTACACACCCACGCCGTATTCGCCCGCATGTGACACCCACACGCCAGCGGTGCCCGCCTCGGCCACATTCACGCCGATGAGACCTGCCTTCTCTACACGCACGCCGGAGCCGTTGGCATGGGTGTTGCCCAGCACCAGGGGGGCATAGGTTGGCGCGCCGAACGTGCCGGTTATGACCAGGGGGTTGTTGCTGCCGGTCCAGGTCTGGCCGAGATGGTTATGCTGGCTCCCCCCAATGGCTTCGCATGTCACACTGCCGTCGGCATTGACGACGCGAATCGCAAAGCCCGCGCCACATGGCCCGCTCACCCGCGCTTGAATCGTCGTCGTGTTCACGCTGAACTGGTTCCCTGCCAGGTTCAGCCCTGCGCCCGCGGCGAAGGTCGTGTCGTTGTCCACGTTGTCCGCAAAGCCGGCCGGCACGCCACTCAAGCCAGTCCAAGCCGAGCGTGGGCTATACAGC
>CAYGWJ010000363.1:0-8029 GCA_964353405.1 uncultured Anaerolineae bacterium | reverse complement strand
TCGCCCCATCCATCTGCGCCGCGCCTGTGATCATGTTCTTGATATAGTCGCGGTGCCCCGGGCAGTCTACGTGCGCATAGTGCCGCTTGTCGGTCTCGTACTCGACGTGCGCAATCGCGATGGTGATGCCGCGCTCGCGCTCTTCCGGCGCATTGTCAATCGAGTCGAACGCGCGGAACTGGGCCATCTTTTTCATCGCCAGCACTTTGGTGATGGCAGCCGTCAGCGTCGTCTTGCCGTGGTCAATGTGGCCGATCGTGCCGACATTGACATGCGGCTTGGTGCGCGCAAAATGCTCTTTTGCCATACTGTCCTCCTGAATCAAGCCTGTACGGGCGGGGTAACCCCGCCCCTACTTTTTTCCGATGCCTAAAACTGCTCTCGCCACACTGTCGGGAACTTGGCCATATTGATCGAATTCCATCGTAAACGTTCCGCGCCCCTGCGTCATCGAGCGCAGACTCGTCGCGTATCCAAACATCTCGGCCAGCGGCACGTGTGCATCAATCGCCTGCGTGTTGCCGCCGCGCGTCTGCATCCCGTCAATGGACGCACGCCGCGCCGAGAGATTACCAATCACGTCACCCGTGAACTCATCCGGCACGACGACTTCAACCTTCATCACCGGCTCTAGCAACACCGGCCCGGCCTTGGCCGCGCCTTCCTTGAGCGCCATCGAACCGGCCACCTTGAAGGCCATCTCGGACGAGTCCACCTCGTGATAAGACCCATCCACCAGCGTCACGCGCAAATCCACCAGCGGATAACCCGCCAACACGCCGGACTCTATCGCTTCCTTGACGCCTTTTTCGACAGGCCCAATATATTCTTTCGGAATCCTCCCACCGCGCGTCCCATCCACGAACTCAAAGCCCTTACCCTTTTCCATCGGCTCAAGCTCGATGATGGCGTGGCCATACTGGCCATGCCCGCCGGTCTGTCGAACAAACTTGCCTTCCGCGCGCACCGGGCGCGTAATCGTCTCACGGTAAGCCACGCGCGGCCGGCCCACGTTTGCGCTCACGCGGAACTCGCGCAACATCCGGTCAAGGAGCACCTCGAGGTGAAGCTCGCCCATGCCGGCGATGAGTGTCTGGCCTGTCGTCTCATCCGTCCGAACACGAAAGGTCGGGTCCTCTTCCGAAAGCCGCCGCAGCGCTTCACCCATCTTGTCCTGGTCAGCCGTCGTCTTGGGCTCAATCGCCACGTGGATGACAGGCTCCGGAAAGCTGATGCTTTCCAGGACAATGGGAGATGAAGCCGCACAGAGCGTCTCACCCGTGAAAGAATCCTTCAAGCCGAGCGTCGCGCCAATGTCGCCCGCACACACGTCGTCAATATCTTCGCGGCGGTCGGCATACATTCGAATCACACGGCCCAGGCGTTCCTTCTTGCCCTTGGTCGAGTTCAACATGGACTCGCCAACATTGACCTTGCCAGAGTAAACTCGAAAGTAAGCCAGCCGGCCGACGTAAGGGTCGGACACGATCTTGAACACAAGCGCGGTGAACGGTCCGTCGTCGTCGGCGGTGCGCATCTCTTCGTGCCGGGTGTAGGGATTCGTGCCTGTGATGGGCGGGACGTCCGCCGGCGATGGCAAGTAATCTACCACCGCGTCCAGCAAAAGTTGCACACCCTTGTTACGCAGCGAAGAGCCACACAACACCGGCACCAGCTCGCCCTTGATCGTCGCCTGGCGCAGCGCAGCCTTGAGTGATTCCATCGGAATCGTCTTGCCTTCAAGGTATTCATGTGTTAAAGTTTCGTCGGTCTCGGCAATTCGCTCAATCAACGTCTCGTGCGCAGCCTGCGCCTGTTCGCGCATTTCCGCCGGGATCGGGCCACTTTCCATCGTACGGCCCTGGCTATCCGTCCACTGAATGGACTGCATCTCGAACAGGTCAATGACGCCGCAGAACTTTTCTTCACAACCCATCGGCAGCTGGATGGGCAAGGGCCTGGCCGCCAGCTGGTCGCGGATCATTTGCACCGTGCGATAAAAGTCCGCGCCCGTGCGATCCATCTTGTTCACGAACGCAATGCGCGGAACCTTGTAACGGTCAGCCTGCCGCCAGACCGTCTCAGACTGCGGCTCGACACCGGCGACGGCGTCGAACACCACGACACCGCCGTCGAGCACACGCAGGCTCCGTTGAACCTCTGCCGTAAAGTCAATGTGACCCGGCGTATCAATAATGTTAACCTGGCAGTCGCGCCAGAACGCGGTGATGGCGGCGGCCGTGATCGTGATGCCGCGCTCGCGCTCTTGGTCCATCCAGTCGGTGACGGTGGTGCCGTCGTCAACATTCCCCAGCCGGTGCGTCTTGCCGGTATAAAAAAGTACCCGCTCGGTCGTCGTCGTTTTACCAGCGTCTATGTGGGCAATGATGCCAATATTACGGATCCGTTCGAGCGGGACTAGTCTGGGCATGAGAATTTGCTGCCAACCCCTGGTAAGTCCCAGGGGCAGATATCGGATGGTCAGGTGGGGGGTTTCGGGATTTTGTCTTGCTTTACCCGACTCTGCCGCACCCTAACCAGCAAAACCAGACGTTGAATTCAACGTCTCTACCAACGATAATGGGCAAAGGCGCGGTTGGCCTCTGCCATCTTGTGCGTATCTTCGCGCTTTTTGATCGCAGAGCCTTGGCCCTGCGCCGCGTCCATCAATTCGCCCGCCAGCTTTTCAGCCATAGACTTGCCGCCGCGCGAGCGAGCCGCCCCCAAGATCCAGCGCATGGTCAACGTCATGCGGCGCTCCGGCGCAATCTCAACCGGCACCTGGATCGTCGCGCCGCCCACGCGGCGAGGCTTGACCTCAATCGTGGGCATGACGTTGCGCATGGCCTGATCGAACACATCCACCGGATTGCGCTTGGCGCGCTCTTCAACCAGAGCCAGTGAATCGTACATAACACGCTGCGCCACACTCTTTTTTCCGCCGCGCATCATTCGATTGATGAAATTCTGGATGATCAGGTTGCTGTAGCGAATGTCCGGCTTGATTTCTCGCTTGACGGCACGATTGCGTCGAGACATACTGAACTCCTAAGCCGCAGCTTTCTTGGGTCGCTTGGAACCGTATTTGGAGCGGCTCTGCTTGCGATTCTCCACGCCGGTCGTATCGAGGCCGCCGCGGATGATGTGGTAGCGAACACCGGGGAGGTCTTTGACGCGGCCACCGCGCACCAGCACCACCGAGTGTTCCTGCAACTGGTGCCCCTCACCGGGGATGTAGGCGGTGACTTCGATGCCGTTGGTCAAGCGGACGCGGGCAATCTTGCGCAAGGCCGAGTTCGGTTTCTTGGGCGTCATGGTGCGCACCTGGGTGCACACACCACGCTTTTGCGGGCTGCCCCGCTCACGCTTTTCACGCTTTTGCTTGAACGAGTTCAAGGTAAACGCCAGCGCCGGCGCTTTGCTCTTGCCGCGCTTGGCCTTGCGTCCCTTACGCACCAACTGATTGATGGTCGGCACCTGACTTCTCCTCTGGGCGACACACTGACCGCCCCCCACCATTTTTTCACGACCCCGCCCGCGCCGGATGTTTCCCGCGCGGGCGGGTGGTATATTCACACTAAAAGGGACCGTCCAAACTGCGACGATCCCCATCGCTTCAGGACAACGAATAACGGTTTTAGGGGACAGCGGGAGTTTGCCGCTGTCCATAGCGGGCGGATTTTACCACAAGGGGCCCAGGATGTCAAATCTGATTTTCGCACCCGCGTGGCCCGCGTGGTTTCACATCAATCGAACCCGCCTTCGCCTCCAAAGCCGAGCAGCCCCATACCCAACTTGGGAACGCGCGCCTTTTCTTCATCCTTGCCAAAGCGCATCATTTCACCCGACTCGCTGATCGCTTCCACAGCCAGGCCAAGCGATTGGAGCTCTTTGACCAGAACGCGGAACGACGCCGGGATGCCAGGTTCTTCGATGCGCTCGCCCTTGACAATGGCTTCGTAAGTCTTGACGCGTCCCTGGACATCGTCGGACTTGACCGTCAGCATTTCCTGCAGCGTGTGAGCCGCGCCGTATGCTTCGAGCGCCCACACTTCCATCTCGCCAAAGCGCTGACCACCGAACTGCGCCTTGCCGCCCAATGGCTGCTGCGTCACCAGGCTATACGGACCGGTCGAGCGCGCGTGCACTTTGTCCTCTACCAGGTGTGCCAGCTTCATCATGTAGATGATACCCACCGTCACCGGCTGATCGAACGGCCGGCCCGTCTTGCCATCGAAGAGCGTCACTTTGCCTACGGTCGGCAGCGGCTCGAACAACTCGCTGCTCACCTGCTCGGCGCGCTCGCGGACTTTGTCTTCGCCCAGATTACCGGTCTTGACGCCGCGCTCTTCCAGCCACAAGCGCAGACACGCGGTCATCGCTTTGCGATCGCCCACCTGCCGCTCGGCAACCGAGCGAGCATCATCTTCAAACGACAGCAGCTCGTCCGGGTCGAGGCCCTTTTCCCGCAGCCACTCGCGCAGCACAGCGCGCCGGGCATAAACCTCGTCCAGCGAGAGTTGCTCGAGGTCGTACGCTTTGTCTTCCAGCCACGCGCTGATGTACATGAGCCGCGCCTCGGCATCATCCGTCAGATCCTCTTGCGGGTACGCTTGCTCTTTGAGCCATTGCCACGCGCGTAGAGTCGCTTCTTTCCAGGCCTGCTGGGACAGCCAGGCTCGCGCCAGTTCGGCTTCGATTTCATTTTCGTCCGCGCCGTCGAACACAGGTGAAATGGCGCGAAAACCCAGCTGATCGGCGGCCAACCCAAGGTGCGTCTCAAGAATCTGTCCAATGTTCATGCGGCCAGGCACGCCCAGCGGATTGAGGATCAGGTCAATCGGCGTGCCATCGGGCAGGAACGGCATGTCCGCCACCGGCACCACGCGTGAGATGACACCCTTGTTGCCATGGCGGCCCGCCATCTTGTCACCCTCGGTCAGCTTGCGCCGCTGAGCCACACTGACGCGCACCATCTTTTCCACGCCGGCCGGAAGGTCGCGATGTTCATCGCGCGTAAAGACTTTGACGTCCACGACTTTGCCATGCTCGCCATGCGGCAGGCGCAGGCTCGAGTCTTTCACCTCGCGAGCCTTTTCGCCAAAGATGGCGCGCAAGAGTTTCTCTTCCGGCGAGAGTTCCTTCTCGCCTTTGGGCGTGATCTTGCCGACGAGAATGTCGTTGGGCCCGACTTCTGCGCCGATGCGGACGATGCCCTCCTCGTCCAAATCCTTTAGCGCATCCTCGCCTACGTTCGGAATGTCGTGCGTGATTTCTTCCTGGCCGAGCTTGGTGTCGCGCACCTCGACTTCATGCTTCTCAATATGAATCGAGGTGAACTTGTCTTCCCACACCAGTTTTTCGGAGATCGGGATAGCGTCTTCATAATTGCAGCCTTCCCACGACATGAACGCGCACAGCACGTTGTGGCCCAACGCCAACTCGCCATCTTGCGTCGAAGAACTGTCGGCCAGCACGTCGCCCTTCTTGACTTTAAGGCCCTTGCGAACGATAGGTCGCTGATCAATGCACGTGCTCTGATTCGAGCGGTTATACTTGCGCAGCTTGTAGATTTTCTTCTTGCCGGCGGCGGTCTGAACTTCGACCTGCTTGCCGGTGACGCTGATGACTTCGCCCTCTTCTTCCGCCACGACGACCTGGCCCGAGTCCACGGCGGCTTGCCACTCCATGCCGGTCGCCACCAGCGGGATTTCCGGTTGGACGAGCGGTACGGCCTGGCGCTGCATGTTCGAGCCCATCAACGCGCGATTGGCATCGTCGTGTTCCAGGAACGGAATGAGCGCGGCGCTGATCCCCACGATCTGGCGTGGCGCCACATCCATATAGTCAATCTCATCGGCCGGGCGCATCAAGAATTTTTGATTGCGCCGCACCGACACGCGCGTCTGGATGAAACTACCGTGATCATCCAGCTCGGCATTGGCCTGAGCGATGGTGTAGCGGTCCTCGGTATCCGCCGGGAGATAGATAATGTCCTGCGTGACGGTGGCGCGGACGCGCACCGTTTCCAGCGGCAGCCTGGCAATCTTTTTCGCCAGCTCGGCTGTGATCTCGGCGCCTTTGGCAGCAACGACCGCACCGTTGGGATCGGTGACGTCATCGCGCAAGATGTGGCCCACCAGATTGTCGGCCTGGTTGGGAACCTCGCGGGTCACTTTGCGGTAAGGTGTTTCGATGAACCCGTACTCGTTGACCTTGCCGTAGGTCGCCAGGCGGCCAATCAGGCCAATGTTCGGGCCTTCCGGCGTTTCAATCGGGCAGATGCGACCATAGTGGCTGTGGTGAACATCCCGCACGTCAAAGCCCGCGCGCTCCCGCCGCAGACCCCCGGGGCCGAGTGCGGAAAGTGTGCGCTTGTGAGTCAGCTCGGCCAGCGGGTTGGTCTGATCCATGAACTGGCTCAACTGGCTGGAGCCAAAGAACTCGCGCACGGCGGCCACGACCGGACGAATGTTGATGAGGGTCACCGGCGTGAGCGTCTCACTTTCGCGGATGCTCATGCGCTCGCGCACGACGCGCTCCATGCGCCGCAGGCCCACGCGCAGCTTGTTCTGAATCAACTCGCCCACGGTCTTGACGCGGCGATTGCCCAGGTGGTCAATGTCGTCGGCGCTGTCCGTCCCGTTGTTGATGCGGATCATCGTCTCGACCAGCTTGACCACATCATAGCGAGTGATGGTGCGGTGCGTACGCGGGATGTATTCGTCGAGTCGCAAGCGTTGATTGAGCTTGTAGCGGCCCACGCGCTCCAGATCGTAGCGGCGCTGATCGAACAACTGCGACACGAGGAATTCGCGTGCGTTGTCGAGCGTGGGTGGATCGCCGGGGCGCATGCGCTTGTAGAATTCCAGCAGCGACTCTTCGGCCACGGTGCGATTGTCCTTGCCGGGCCAATCGGGCTCCTGGCGCAAGGTCGCTTCGATGTAACGGTGGTCGGGATTCGTGTCCACTTCCTTGAACAGTTCCATCAGCTCTTCGTCAGTGCCGTTGGTCAAAATCGGCGGCGCATTCTTGAGACCGTCGTCCACCGCCGCCATCGCGCGCAGGAGAATCGTCACCGGGATGGTGCGCTTGCGATTGAACTTGATGGTGAGGTAATCGCTCTTGCGGGTCTCGAATTCCATCCACGCGCCCCGGTCCGCGATGAGCTTGGCCTTCGCCAGCGCCCGGCCGGTGGACGGGTCCTCGTCCGCGTCAAAGTAAACGCCAGGCGAGCGAATGAGTTGCGAAACGACGACCCGCTCCGTGCCGTTGATGATGAACGTGCCGTTCTCCGTCATCCAGGGCAGGTCGCCCATAAAGATCTCGGATTCCAGGTTCTCGCCCGTCTCGCGATTGAGCAGGACGACTTTGACGTGCAACGGCTTGGCATAAGTCAAGTCGCGCTCGAGGCATTCCTTCTCAAGATATTTGGGTTCCTCAAAGCGATAGCCCAGATTGAACTGCTGGCTCTCCGGCTTGGTGCTGGGGAAATGCAAACTGAGAGCGCCGTTAAAGCTTTCAATCGGCGTCACTTCATCGAACAGGTCGCGCAGCCCATCGCTGATGAACCATTTGAAAGAATCCAATTGGACTTCGATCAACCTCGGCAGATTGTAAACATCGGGAATGCGCGAATACGACTTGGCCCTCAACCCTCGACTCATTCAACCCTCCGAGAAACACAACCAGGGGATGTGGTTATCCCCTTCGCGGTTCGATATGGCTTGCTTGTGTTTCCATCTCTTTTTAAAAGCGCAAACGGATATTATAACGGGCAAGTCAAGTTCTGTCAATAGCCAAAAATTCCAAAATTTAACGGGCAAGGCAGCCCGGCAGCCTCACCCGTTTACACGGCCTCGGAAACCTTGTATTTTCGAGGTTTTTTGGCAGTACCGCAAAAGTCACTTTGGCCGAATACCGAGATTATGTAGAGTAGTGCTCGAAACCTTGTAAATCAAGGCCTTTGCTGCGTCCTACCGACAAGGACAGCAGGTAGCTTCGACCGACCGGGCACTCCCAAAGTGAG
>CAYGWJ010000362.1:0-24244 GCA_964353405.1 uncultured Anaerolineae bacterium | reverse complement strand
CACCTTCTATCTTCCGGTCAATCAACTTGTGATGGGCGTCGAACGTCAGCGTCACCTCTATGGGCTGAAAGCTTTCAGCCCATAGAGGTGACGCTGACGTTCGACGCCCATCACAAGTTGATTGACCGGAAGATAGAAGGTGGCAAGTTTGTAGAATAGAGTGGCATTCCGTCTCATCACGTTTCACGCATCACGCTTCACTTTCTGATTCGCCATCGTCGTCAGCGCCACCGAGCCCACGATCACGGTCGCAGCAATCAACGTGCGCGGCGTGAGCGACTCGGCGGCCAGCCAGTTGCCCATAAACACCGCCACAATCGGATTGACGTAGGCATATGTCGAGACGAGTGAGGTCGGCGCGACGCGCAGCAGCCAGGTATACGAGCCAAAGCCTACCCACGCGCCGAACACGATGAGATAAGTTAGTCCCCACCAAGACTGCTCCGAGATGGCCGGCAGGTTCAGCCGTCCCCACTCGCCCGTCAACGTGCCGAGCGCCAGCAAGCCGAGTCCGCCCATGACCATCTCCATGCCGGTTCCCAACAATGGCGAAGCCGGCAGTGCAGCTTTCCGGCTGTAGAGTGAACCTGCCGCCCAGCTGGCCGTGGCCAAAATCAACGCACCGGCGCCGATGGGATCAATCCGGTCAGCGCTGCTGGCGCCAGCGCCGATCAGCGACACGAGGCCGGCAAACCCGACCAGCACTCCCGCAATCGTCAGGGCGCCCGGTCTTTTTCCGCCCGGCCTCAGCGAATCAATCAGCACCATCCACAGCGGCGTCGCGCCGACCACCAACGCCGCGTGACCAGAATTGACGCGCTGCTCGGCCCAGACGACGCCGCCGTTGCCGCCGAGCAAAAGCAGCAGGCCAATGATGGCCGCCGAACGCCACTCGCGGTCGGATGGCGCGGCATCGCCTCGCGCGCGCCTGAACACAAACAACACCACTCCGGCGATGAGGAACCGGGTGGCCGCCATCAAGAACGGCGGCATGGTCTGGACGGCGAATCGAATCGCCAGGTACGTGGAACCCCAGACGATATAGACGCTGAGCATGGCCGCCCAGATGGCTAGAGCCGATGGCGTTTGTGACTTTAGTGTGTTCAAGATTTTTCCATTGTTTACGAGTTGACGCGCGCCGCTTCCCAGCCCAGCAAAGCCTTTTTGCGCGCCGTGCCATAGTGATAGCCGCCGAACTCGCCGGCCTTGCGAATGACGCGATGACAGGGAATGATGACGGGTATCGGATTCCGGGCGACGGCATTGCTGACCGCGCGCGATGCGCCCGGCATCCCGATGCGAGCAGCAATGTCTTGATAAGAAACCACCACTCCCGCCGGGATTTGCAGCAAAGCTTCCCACACTTTGATTTGAAAGTTCGTGCCGTTCAAAACCAGGTGCAGCGGGGACGGCGTCTGCCCGATGTACCAGGCAAAGACCTGGCTCACCAGCGGCCCGGTACGGGCAGCCTCCTTGATCAACCGGGCTTTCTTCCACCGATCCTTGAGCGCATCGAGCGCGCCGGCGCGGTCACCGTCCTGGACAAAGGACAAGCTGCAGATGCCGCGCTCCGTTATCGCCAGCAAACACTCGCCAAACGGCGTGGGATGGAACCCGTATGCAATCGCCACCCCCTCGCCTTTGCTCTTATACTCGCCCGGCGTCACCGCCTCGCACGTCACGAACAAATCGTGCAAGCGACCCGGGCCGGATAGCCCCGTTTCGAAAGCCACACCAAGCACGTCGCGCGATTTTTCCAGCAGTTCCTTCGCGCGCTCCTTAGTCAGGAATTGCAGAAAGCGTTTGGGGCTGATGCCCACCCAGCGGGTGAACAAGCGTTGAAAGTGATACTCGCTCAGGTTGACACTCGCCGCAATTTCCTTCAACTCTGGTTGACGAGAAAAATTCTCTTCCAGAAACGCAATGGCCTGCTCGACGCGCCGATAGTCGTTTGACAATTGCCCATAGTCTGTCGTTTCCATCGAATGGTTCCCTCCGTAATTGTGTATCAAACGAAGATTATATGCGTTTTTTCTATCAGAACCACCCGATTCTTGCGGTTGTGATGCGTGCTCGAGTCTTGAGCTCACTTGTGCGCTCGGCGCGGATTGCCCGAGGAGCGTCCACGCCTCGTGAAAGGTTGAATCGTACACCGGACCATTTCACTGGCAGGCGCAACGGCGAAGCGCAAGGCGACCGGCAGGATGCGCATCAACACCTACAAGCGACGTTGGCGGTTGACCATCAAGCCTGGCTGGCAAGTGCGACAGAAATGGGTCGCGATACGCTGACGTTTCACTTGGCTGATGGGACTGCCGCAGCGCGGGCAGGGCTGGCCAGCCTTGCCATGCACTGCGAGCAAGTCGCGCACCTCGACGTCAATCGCTTCACCCACCCGCTCGCGCAGCGTCGCAATCGCCTTGCTCAGCACCGATCGCATCGCCGCATGGAGTTGAGCAATTTCCATGTCACTCAGATCAGAGCGGCGACGGAACGGGTACAGGCGAGCCGACCAGAGGATCTCATCGGCATAGGCATTGCGCGTTGGGTACAACGCCGATGCCCGCGACAAAAGACTGGTTGGTCAGTACCCCTTTGACTTCGCCTCGATACGGTCTCAATCGCTCGCGGAAAGCGTCGAAGGTGAGCGTTGGATCAGTCGCCTCTGGCCCCTGACCGGCGAACGCCGGCACCTGGTCGGTGTCGCGGGTCAGATAGACTTTACCCATGTCGGCGGCGTCATGATACCGCAGCTCGCGGCCATCGGCCAGACCGAGCACCAGAGCATCGCGCACACGCGGGCGTGGGAGTGGCTCGCCGTAGCGGATGCGACCAGCCAGCATGGGGTTGATGACAAGTATCGCGCCGCTATCCAACTCCAGCAGCAGGAACTTGCCACGCCGCCCGACTGACACGAAGCGGTGTCCCACCAGGTGATCGGCCACCTCGCCGCCCAGCAAGTTACGCACGACCAATGGCCGTCGCACCTCGACTGAGGTGATGCTTACGCCCACAAGGCGCGGCGACAGAAACTCGCGGATGATTTCCAGGTCAGGCAGTTCTGGCATGATTTTCACTCACCATGGATATCTCCTCAGAACAGTAACTGCTCAGGCCACCCACCTACAGCATCGTCATTGCGAGCGTTTTTCGCGAAGCAATCTCCTTGTCACGAATTGGAGATTGCTTCGTCGCCAAGAACGCTCCTACTCAGAAACTCACTGTCATTGCGAGCGCTTTTTGCGAAGCAATCTCCAGTGTGGGGATTGCTTCGTCGCAAAGAACGCTCCTCGCAATGACCAAGGCCATGGCCATGGCAGAGTAGTTGCTCAAAACAGGAACGGGACAAACATCCTGGTTCTCCGCATATACTCTTGATAAGCCGGGCCAAAGAAGCGGATGTCCTCGGCTTCCTCGGCTCTGGCCGTTGCGACCAGGAACGCTGTGGCGCTCACCGCCAGCACAATGTTAGGCCAGGACAAAGCCTTGAAGGCCACACCCCACGCCAGGAACAACAGCGAGCTATACAGCGGGTGACGGATGTACCGGTACGCGCCTGCTGTGACGATGACCGTCGTCTTTTCGAAGTCGAGCATCGGGCCGTCGTCGCGCTGCGTGTTCTGTTTTCCCATTTGCTCGAGCAGGCGCACGCCGTGGATGACCAGGAACAGCGAGCCGATCAGCAGGAACCATGAGACAAGCTGGTACCAGGCGAAGGGATTGGTGAACCAATGGTCAAGATTCAACACGGTCAGCGTCAGGATCGTCTCCCAGGCAAAGAAACGGTAAAAGCCGTGCGAGCGTGGAGCGCGCAGGCAAGCCCTCGACACATAGATGATGACGGCCGACCCGAGGATGAAAACGAGCAGCATGAGCATGGCATCACCTCGCATATTGCGCTTCTGTATCAACGTTACCCGCTGGAATCACGCGAAAGGAAACCGAGCCGGGCGTCGAGCGCGCCATCATGAACTTGGCCGCGCGATTAGGATAACACAAAGATGCTCTAAAGCAAGCCCGTGCTCAAGGATGCCCTGGCGGCAAGGCCATGGCGCAGGAAGCGGCGTTGGGCGGGTGGGCGGACGGAAAAGCGGCGCAAGATGGACGCCTACGGCGGTACGCCAAGCCGGACGGCGCGATCTGATTGTGCCTGTCTATGCAATGTACCCGGCGACAAAAGCGCGAACTTCGCCGTATGGTATACTTTTACGCACGGAATGACGCGCGCCAAGCTGCGCCGCATTATCGCTATGGATCCGTAGGAAGGTGAGGTGACTCACTTTCCTACGGTCGTCCACTACGAGGTCGTAGGGCACTCTTAGTACGTTACAGTCCTATAGAGGTCCAAAATGAGCAAGGGACGAATGGAAGCGTTTAGCGATGGGGTGATTGCCATCCTCATCACCATCATGGTGCTGGGATTGACAGCATGGTTTTCCGCCCTGAACAAACACACGACGTAGAGACCCTTCACGCCGTCGAGCGCGCTGCGTTTGGGCGTGAGGCGGAAGCGGACCTGGTGGATCAGATCCGAACGAGTGGTGGGATCACGCTCTCGCTGGTGGCGGTGGATGACGATGAAATCGTCGGCCATGTTTTGTTCTCGCCCGTCACCATCCGTTCGGAGCGAGGCGAGTTCCAGGCGTTGGGCATGGGCCCGGTGGCGGTGCGGCCCGACCGGCAGAGACAAGGGATCGGCTCGAGCATGATCCGAGCCGGTCTGGATCGTTTGCGCCGGCAGGGACACGAGATTGTGGTGATCGAAGGTGATCCGGCGTATTATTCCCGTTTTGGTTTTCAGGATGCCAGCCGCTATGGCCTGAGCTGCAAGTTCAACCCGCCTCCGGGCTGTTTCATGGTCTTTCAACTGCGGGCCGGCGCTCTGGCCGGGCGGACCGGGACGGTCTACTACTTGCCCGAGTTTCGCAGTGTGGGCTAGTCCCCGTGGACAACCTCGACGCACAACACGGCAAGGACCAGAACACCGGCAGCGGTGCGCCCCCGCGCCAGGCCAAACTGCAAATGCAGAGGAGCGGCGAGATGAGAATCTACCAGGTGGATGCATTTTCCGAAACGCCCTTCAAGGGGAATCCAGCCGGTGTGTGCCTTCTGGACCATCCCCTCGCCGATAGCTGGATGCAGGCTATGGCGATGGAGATGAACCTGTCCGAGACTGCCTTTGTGATCCGGCAAGCAGAAGAATTTGGGCTGAGATGGTTTACGCCCAAGACTGAAGTCTCCTTGTGCGGTCACGCAACTTTGGCGACGGCGCATATCCTGTGGGAACAAGCGATCCTGCCGCCTGGCGAGGAAGCCAGATTCCACACCCCGAGCGGTTTGTTGGTTGCGCGCAGAATCCACGACTGGATTGAAATGGATTTTCCAGCCAGACGAGTGAGAGAAGTAGAAGCACAACCCGACATCAATCGCGCGCTGGGTGTATCGCCATGCTTTACGGGCCGCCGTGAATCGCCCAAGGGCAACTCGTACTTGATTGAAGTACAAGCCGAGGAAGCTGTGGTCAACCTACAGCCTGACTTGTCCGCCTTGTCCAACACGGATGCTCGCACGGCCATGGTGACCTGCCGGTCGACCCACAGGGACTATGATTTTGTGTCCAGGTTCTTTGCGCCGGCGATTGGCATTAATGAAGACCCAGTGACCGGCTCGGCGCATTGCTACCTGGCTCCCTATTGGGCAGAGAAACTGGGCAAATCTGACTTGATCGGATTTCAGGCATCAAAAAGATCAGGCCTGGTTGGATGCCGGTTAGATGGAGAGACCGTGCACCTGAGAGGCAAGGCAGTCACCGTGATCAAGGGTGAAGCGCTCAGCCCATCGAGCGCCACACCCGTCACATAGCAAGTCGGTAAGCCGCATGATCAAGTTCGATGTCCGCACAGCGCAACAATATGCCCGCGAGGGCAAGCTCGAAGAGTGGATTCACGCTTAACGGAGCAAGACCATCGCTGCCATGCGGAGCAGCTGATCGAGTCTGGCAAGCTTACCAGACATAAGTCTGGATGACGCGCAAGCGTAGGAGACCGATCATGGCAACCAATATCGAAATCAAAGCCAGGGTCATGGATTTTGACGGACTCGCAAGACGGGTCGAGGCGCTCTGCGATACACCCGGCGTGACGCTTGAGCAAGAGGATACCTTCTTCAACACGCCCGGCGGAAGGCTCAAACTGCGAGTTCTCGCCCCCGATCACGGCGAGCTCATCTACTATGCGCGTGACAATGCCTCAGGGCCTAAACGTTCGGACTACTTTATCTCGACGACCACCGAGCCGGACACTCTGAAAACGGTGCTGGCCGCTGCCTGGGGCATACGGGGAGTCGTCCGCAAGCAACGCTTGCTATACATGGTGGGAAACACCCGAATCCACCTGGACACGGTCGAGGGGCTGGGCACCTTTATGGAATTGGAGGTCGTGCTGGCCGCCGGTCAAAGCGAGCCGCAGGGATTTGCCACGGCAATAGAACTCATGGCAAGACTGGGGATAGCCGACTCGAACCTGGTGGACGTGGCTTACATTGACCTGCTTGACCAGCGCAGGGCGTAACCTGGCATCTTTGCCGTTATTGCGATAAAGCGGGCTGAATCTTTACGGCCAGGGTGCCTGCCCAGGCGCGGATGGCCGTCCAGTCCCGTATGTCGCTGGCTGGCATCTGTTTGAGGGCCGGCAGGAGATTCCAGGGGAAGCGCAGATTCGCCGGGTCGAACTTGCCGCCAAATATTTCAACAGCAACAGGCGTAAGCCAGGGGAACTTGCCCATCTCTTTGTCGAGCTGTGCGCGCACCTCCTGCCACTCCTTCTCAACATCATTCAATGGGCCAAGGGCGAAAATTGCCACCCGAATACCTTCGGGCGGCCGCTTCGTGAGGGCTTGACGGTGCTGCGAGAGGAAACGGAGCGCGTCCTTGTGCCAGTGGAACATGTAGAGTGGCGCCCCCAGCACCACCGCCCGATACCCGGCGAGGGACTGCACGGCTCGCGCGGGTTGAAGGTCCACCTCCAGCCCTCGTTCGCGCAGCGTCGCCGCGATGGCATCGGCCACTTCTTGTGTGGAGCCGTAACGGGTTGCATAAGCTACAAGAACTGAAGCTGACATGGTCATCTCCTTTCAGCGTCATCCCTTTCCCATACAATCTGCCGGAGCAGCAGCGGACGGAGGCTCTCGGCCCAGGCGCGAATGGCGTTCCAATCCCGGTGATCGCCCTCCGACCAAACGCCCAAGATGACGCTCAAGCGAAATTTCAGCCTATCGCCAAACGACGGCACCTTACCAATATCCAGCGCCCCGGCAAAGAGGCCCTCGCTCACCGGCTTGACCAGCGCGCGCACCGGCTGTAAAAAGCCCGCCACGTGCTGGCGGTATTTGTCGGCGCCGGGCATGGCCAGCGTCATACACACCAAAAATGCGGCGAAGGGCTTGTGCGCCAATGCCGCCTGATGAACCTGCATGAATTGCATGGCCTCCGGCAGCCATTGTCTCCCGTGAATGGCGCTGCCGGCCACCACTGCCCGGTAGGGTGCGAGGTCTTGTACGTCTTGCATGCGGCGCACCTCGACCGGCGCGCCGCTTTCGGTCAGGGTTTGGCCGATGGCTTTTGCCACGCCAGCGGTGGAACCGGCCTGGCTGGCGTAGGCAACAAGGATTTTGTTCGACATCGAGTTTCTCCGTTTATTTTACCTTCTCGACCGGATGCCGAAGCACCGTCTTGAGCCTGGACGGGGCAGCTTTGCGCGGATCGCCCAGATAGATTTCGTGATGCTTGCCACCACGCCCCACGAGATCACGCAGGCCGTTCTCGGCGGCAAAGGCGCGCAGCTTGTCAACAGTCGCAGGTTCATCGGCATAGGGACCCAAGTGCATCATCTGGACGCACAGCCCTTCGCGGAACGTCTCCAAGCGCAGTCGGTCGAGCGCCGGGTTGGGCTTTTTCTGGCGCACCTGAGCCAGGGCGTCCTGGAACATTCTTTTGGTGATGTGCTCCGGCTGCATCATCATCACCGTCCACAGCCAGTTGCCGGGTTGGCGAATGTCAAACTCGCCGCGCGAAGCGTCAATCCACCACAGCCCCTCCAATGCCATGACGGTGTAATCTATCGGGTCAACTTGGCGCAACTTGGACATGAACTTGAGCGTATACGAGATGCCATAGAGCGCCTCCACCGCTTGCTGAAAGGACGGCGAGGCGCCCGGGGCGAGGCCGGGTTCAATCGCGCCATCTATCATAGCGAATTTGAAGGATGGCACCTTCACCACCGACACTTGTTTGGCGGACGGCTGGTACAGGTGCTTGTATTGTTTGCGCAGGTCCAGCTTCTCCATAGCAGTCTCCTTTTTTGTCTCATTGAGCAAGGTGAATCACCTAACCTCCTGCAGAAACACTGGATGCCTCGGCGCCTCTGCCACAAAGGTCTCGTGCAAGATACTTACGTGACACGAATTTGGTTCGACATTGCAGTTTCTCCCGAAAGGATGAAGGCGGAAGGCGGAACGCTTCGCGTGGAAAAGGCAAGAGGCAAGACGCGCGCCTCGAAAGGTCAGGCGACTTGCCAGGTATTCTTCGGGCGTCAGGGCTTGCAGGGATGACTTGGCCTTGCTTGTCCTCTCATCTGGCGCGCTCACGCCCGTGCCAGCGTGGTGAGCATGTACACGCTGATCGCCCAGGCGACCACGTGCATCAGCATGAGGACAATAACATTCGCCAGCGTCGTGCCGGGATTGAACCCGGTGACCAGCATCAAAATGTCCGGCACGAACGTGACCACCAGCGTCACAAGCGCAATGCGCCTAAAGAGCCGGAGCGGGCGGCGCGAAAATCGCCCGACGAGCGCAAACACGATCACCGCCCCGAGCACGCCGAACAAGGTAAACACGATCGGCGCCGCCTGGCTGAGCGGCATGAAGCGTGGATCAGGCTGTAGCACGGCAACAGCGGTCTGTCGAATCAGTACGTTGGCGATGATGGCGGCGACAATCGTAAGAGGCCCAACCCACCAGAGACGCTTGAACGCGACTTGCTGGATCGGTTGGCTGGTTGAATCTTGAGAAGCCATGAGATTTTCCTTTCTGTGACTGTATGAAAACTATCTGCTGGCGTGCCTCAGCTCTGCGCTGAATCTGCTACTGGCACGATACCATTCTGGGATGGATCACGCACCAAGATCTTTGACTTGCAACGCACACGTCACCACGGTCTCGATGCCGCGCGACAGCAGCCTCCTTCCTTCGGCCCAAGCCGCCGCAAATGGCGCTTCGCCAAGCGATTGATGCAAGAGAGCAAGGCTGCGCTCATATTCGATGCGATCGGCCGGCCACCCGGTGGCGCCACTCGCCTCACACAGCGCCTCGGCGGCACCGAGCAATTGCGCTCCCTGTTGAACTTGGCCCTGCGCGCCCCTTTCGGCCAGGGTTTTGCCAATCGCCTCGGCTACGCCGGCGGTGGAGCCGGTCTGACTGGCATACGCAACAAGAATTTGGTTCGACATCGCGGTTTCTCCCAAGTTGATTTCGGGCAAGGCCACCGTTCTGCCAAGTCAAGAATAGCACGATGGGACGAAAAGTCAATGACGGCGTTGAATCATCAGAGGTATGAGGAAGATTGCAGGAGGCAAGAGGCAAATCAGCAAACTGACAAGGTGACAAGGGGACAAGGTGACAAGGTGAAAAGGTGACACGGAGCAAGAAGGGTAAGGGGAAGAAGGCAGGGAAGGAGCCGTTGGGGCTGTTGGGGCTGTTGTGATTCATCCTTCAGCCCTCTGCCTTCATCCTTTCACACGGCAAGCGGCAGTTGGCGTGTGGTCAGCACATCGGCCGGCGCAAGGCGGCGCACCTGGTCGGCGGCAAGCGTCAGCAGCGCGCGGGTAGCGCCATCGGGGTTGACGAACTCGACCTCGTACGCGAGGTTGGGGCTGGTATAGACTTGCACCACTGCGCAAAAAACGTCGCTTTGTATTGACCTACCGGGTGTTGGGGATTGAGCACCTAGTCGCGCAGTTTGTGCGAATCAATCCTGGCGTGTTCGGCGTTCGGAAGCAAGTCAGCCATGCCAAGATTATAACATACGGCCGCTCAATGTTGCAACAACTCGATCTGCCGCGCTATCAGCAAGCCGGCTCGGCGGAACGTGGTCGGTACCCTCATCCGTCCGGCGCTGCGCGAAGGCCAAGTGCTGTATGTTCGAGCCGGATACAGGCGTCTACGCTGGAACTCTTGCGCGATCCTGGGCAACTGCTCCTTGCCAGTGGTTCGTAGCCACCTGCCGTACGAATCTGTCTATGGCTTGTCGAGGTCTATATGAAGGAACGGATTGTCTATCGCCATGCCCTCAGCCTTGGCCGCCTGAACCAGCCTGTCGTCGCCGCTGACAAAGATTGCGCTCAAACCCTATCGAAGAAGTAAATAGACATGGGCATTATTGCCTGTTCTCGATGATGATGTCCGATAGAGGCCGGTCGAGTTGTAGATTGAAGAACTCGTCCAGGATGTGCTCTCGTTCATCTTCAGGCATCGCGCGCCAACGCTCGACGCGCGAGCGAGCTTTTAGCGGCAATTCAGCCAGCAAGCCGGCGCGCCGCACGATGTCAAGTGCCGTGGCAGCTTTTGCCTGATCGCGTTGGGCGGAACGTCCAGTCCTCTCACCCGTCTTTTTCTTTCGCGCTGGCGATTTGGGTTTGCGCTGCGTATCACGTGTGAACGCGGCGATTTGCCGTTCGACTTTGCGCAATCGCTTGTCCAGTTCTTGAAGCTTTACCGATTGGGTCGCCATAATTGCCCCTCATTCGTAAATCGTCATCTGATTCACCAGTAGTATTTTATCATCTCTCTGTCACAGTGCAATGGCACTCAGGCGAAGCATCAGTTGCTTGCTCGGGCAGTCAACGGCTCACGCCGGACGACCATCCCAAGAAAGCTACAAGGAACGCAAGTCCAACTATAGCCTGACCTTGACGTGACTTGCGCCGTTCGCCGCCGATGCGCGCATCCTTAACGACGAACGGCGCGCGGCATTCTCCAGCCCGCTGCAGACCGGCGACTGCGAATACGCCGCCGCGGGCCTCGACGGCTTGAATTGGCAAGTCCGCGAGAGCGCAGATTCTGCGAACGTGCGCGAGGCGGTGCAACTGCGCCCGCCACGCAAAAGGCGGGCGCTGCCCGACCCAGTGGAAAATCACCGGTATCACCTGCATCCGGTTGTAGCGCAATATGCAGTTGATCGGCTGATGTCAATCGGTCTCGGGTGTTGAGCGAATATGGCAACACGGGGGAACGAGCGGAATTAGTACCCAAATTCTGTGCCTGGTGATACAATAGTAAAATCATATGGGCCAACGATACCGCCGCCGTGTGGAAAAAGCTGGAAGCGGGCGAATACGATTGGGCGCACCTGGCCTACACTATCTGGCCGGAGCGCGTCAAGAAGGTGTGCGAATCGGATCGCTCCATCGCCATCGCGCACGGGCTGGAGCATCTGTGCAAGGTGGAAGTGAAAAAGACAAAAGGCAAACGCAAGAAGAAGGGCGAAGAGGCGGAGACGATTGCAATGAGGTTAGACGAATGAGCAAGCCGCGCAGGGTTAAACGCCACAGGCAGATACCACGCCAAGCCACGCGGGCCACCGAGCGTGTGCCAAGCGCGCACACGCTTTACCATTTTGCGTTGATTGACGACGAAACGCGCCGGCTGGTGGATGAGGCAGGCGAGGCGCTGGAACCAGAGATTCGAGCGCGCGACGAAAAGGCCGTGCAACAAATCAAGAGCGCACCGACAGCCGAAGCGGTGCTCGACCTGGCACGCCTGGCGACGGGTCTGGGCGAGTCGGCTTGGCAGGCTCGAATGCGCCAGTTCGGTCCGGAGGTCGCGCTGCTCATCTCACACAGGCTGAAAAATGTCCGGGCTATCCGCGACGAACAAGAGCGGGATATTGTGACGGAACAACTCATCGCCGCGCTGCGCTGGAAGGGTCAGGCTGGCGCTCAAGTGCTCCCGGAATGTTTTGACTTGCTCGACGAGTACGGCCAAAGCCTCGTCTGTTTAGTGCTGGGCTTGCTGCAAGTCAAATCCGCTGCGGACATGTTGTGGAGCTTTTATCAAAAAGCGAAGGACAACCGGCGCGAGAATAACTTTGTCGGCGCGCTGTTGGGCTTGATTGACCTGGAAGACGAGCGCGTGCCCGGCGCGCTGGCTGACCTGTTGCGCCAGGGGCGCGACTATTATGAGATGTATGGGTTCCTCTCGCGGGCCGGAGATGCACGGGCGGTGGCTTTGTTGGTCAGGAAATCGATCCGGCTGCCTGAGAACGAGAAATATCAAGCACTGCTGGCGCTCACGAGCATCGGGCATCGTATCGGGCGGGAAGCGTTGCTGGCTGAATTTGCAAAAATGCCCGCTGCGGACTCGACGCCACAGGCGCGAGAAGCCATTGCCGATAAGCTGTTTTCTCAACCGGCCAGTGTGGCCGAAGAATACTTTGGGTTGTTTTACCGCAGACCTGGGCTTATCCCGGATGCGTGAAATCACACCGGATGACCTGGAACGGCCATGACCAAACGACACAAGGATGAACGCACGCGCACCGAATCTGCGCCGCCCCGCAAGCTGACTCCCAGCGCGCAGACCGTGATGCACTCGACGCTGTTTGACGCCGAATCACGCGCTACAGTGGACAAGGCGACTGCCCGGCTCAGACCCCAGCTCTGGGAACGCGATGGCGCGAACGTCTACAAGATGGTGCGCGCCCAGACCGCACAAGAGATTCTTGACCTGACCCCGCAGGCGACCGGCCTGGCGCAACCGGCCTGGCACAAGCGCGTGAGCAAATTCGGCCCGGACATTGCGCCGCTCATCGCGCAAAGGCTGCGGGGCGTCCAGGCTGTCTCGGATGAAAACCAACGGACACGATTGGCTACGCCAATCGTGCAGGAGCGGTTCATCCCGGCTTTGCGTTGGCAGGGCGAAGCAGGCGCGGCGGCGTTGTTAGAGTGTTTCGACGCGCTCGATGACTATGGCCGCAGCCTGGCTTGCGTGGCCCTGGGGCTGTTGCAGGTTCGCTCGGCGGCTGACAGGCTGTGGGAGTTTTACCAGGCCACCGTCGGCAATCTTGACAAGACTTACTTTGTTGGCGCGTTGTGGGGGCTGATTGACTTGCGCGATCCGCGCGCCGCCGACGCGCTGGCCGAACTGCTCGGCCAGGGGCGTGAGTTTTACGAGCTGTACCCCTTTCTCGCGCGAGCGGGCGACGGGCGCGCCATTGCCCCGTTGCTGCAGTTGGCCGTGCGAACTCCCCAGGCCGAGTCCCACCAGGGACACTTGATGGCGCTGCTCAGCATTGGCCACCGCCTCGGGCGAGAGGCACTGATCGAGGAATTGGATCGGGCGCTCAGGCTATCTGAGGTTGCCGAGGTCATTGACGAAACCGTCGAGCCAGAAACAGCCGCGCGGCTCAAGGACGCTTCGCTCAAAGCGCGCCAACAGATCCAGTCTAGTGTAGAACGATTGCTGGCCCTGCCGCCGGACATGGCCGAAGAGTATTTCAGCGCCTTTTATCGTGGGTTGAGGCCGGAAGACACGCGGGAAGCAGGCTCCCAAGATGACTGGCTTGTACGGGAACCGGGCGTGATATAATGGTAGCGGAGGCTTGCCATGATCACTCGTGTTGAGGCGCATCAATACCGTTGCCTGAAATACATCTCGCAGCCGTTGGGAGAATTCCACGTGATGGTCGGCCCCAACGGCAGCGGCAAGAGCACTTGTCTGGATGTCGTCAGCTTTCTCGGCGATTTCCTGCGCGACGGCCCGGAAGCTGCCGTGCTGGGCGGCCGCGCGCGGCAATTCCAGGAAATGGTCTTTGGGCAGCAAGGCGATCAATTCGAGTTGGCGATTGAGATGAACATTCCCGTCGGCATGGGCAATGGCAAGAATGGCAACGCCCCGGTCGTCTGCCGATACGAACTGGGCCTGGGCCAACAAGCGGGCGAAGGCATCAAGATTTTGGACGAAACACTGTGGCTGGTCACGCAAGCCGGCTTGCCGCGCGCCGGTCAGCCCGAGATGCAACGTCAGTTGTTCCCCGTCGAGCCGAGCGTGCCCGAGACCCTGATCACCGCGCCGGGCAAGAAACGCTCGCCGCAGGGCTGGCGCAAGGTGGTGACCAAAGTCAGCGAATCGGGCAACGACTATTTTCGCGCCGAGACCGGCGAGTGGAACAACCTGTTCCGGCTGGGGCCGCATCGAGCGGCGCTGGCCAATCTGCCGGAAGACATGGTAAAGTTCCCGGCGGCGACCTATTTCAGGCGCGCGCTGCTAGAAGGCGTGCAGACACTCGCGCTCAACAGCGCTGCGATGCGTCAACCGGCCAGCCCATCTGTTTCCGGCAAGTTCCGCCCCGACGGTTCCAACCTGCCCCAGGTCGTGCAAACCTTGCGCCGCGGGCGCGCGTTCAAAAACTGGCTGGCGCATGTGCAGACTGTGTTGACAGACGTGCAAGATGTCGAAGTCGTCGAGCGCGAAGAAGACCGGCATCTGTATCTGCGCGTCAGGTACGACACGGGCATCCAGGTGCCCTCGTGGCTGCTTTCGGATGGCACGCTGCGCTTTTTCGCGCTCACGTTATTGGCCTACATTAAGGAAAAAGACAAAATCTACCTGATTGAAGAGCCTGAAAATGGTGTGCATCCGCGCGCTATCGAAGCTGTATTCCAATCCTTGTCGTCAGTGTACGATAGTCAGGTGTTGTTAGCTACCCACTCGTCCCTGCTGCTAGGCCTGGCCCGCCCCGACCAAATCCTGTGCTTTGCCAAGAACCCGTCTGGCGCAACAGACATTGTGATCGGCAGCCAGCATCCCCGTCTGCGCGATTGGAAAGGGCAAGTTGATCTCGGTACGCTCTACGCATCGGGAGTCCTGGGATGATAGCCGCTCCACCTCCGCGAGACTTGATCGCCCTGGTGGCCGACGGGCAAATGAAAGCCGCGCTCGAAGGCATTTTGGCTCGCCACGAGTCTTTGTCCATCCGTCCGGTCACTTTAGTCCTGTCAAGCTGGTTTCCAATTGCCAATTAGACCGCCGAGGTCAAAAGACCTCGGCAGTCTGCCCACGGTGAAACCTATGCGCCTCACGGAACACCTTTACAAGCTTCTGGTCGAGCACCTGAATGAAGACCGCGTCGTCGTCTGGTATGACGGCGAGCGGGCTTTTGGCGATTTCGTGCGCCAGTTCAAGGCTCCGCTCTGTCGTGTCGTCTCTGCGGAAGCCTCAACGCTCGTCGCGCGTCGAGAGGCCGATCTGGTCTATCGGCAGATGGAAGAATCGGCCCAGCCAGCCCAAGCTAACGCCAACTTGCTCATTTATATACCCCATGCGCGTGCGATTCAAGATCAACGGACTCTAGATCCGTTCAAAGTCTTTGCTCAAGCCGGCGCGGGCTTTGGCCGTTTGGACGGCGCCCTCCACATCCCATTGCGCTCCCGGCTTTTTGAGGCGTTGCGTCACAATCTGTTTGCAGCCACTTTCGACGGCGCCACTGCTCATCAGTCCGTTTCCCCTGACAACCTTTCCGTGCACACAACAATCGGTGATAGTTGGCAATTCCAACGCCTTTTGCATGACATTGCCGTGCCCAAAGACATTATTCTTGTCACGCCCGAAAGTGGCTCGCCAGCGGAACGTGGTCGGCACTCTCATCCGTCCGGCGCTGCATTTCCGCGTCAATATCCTCCCAGACGCCCAGCGGGACGTGACCATCCCAAGAAAGCTACAAGGAACGCAAGTCCAACTATAGCCTGACCTTGACGTGACTGGCGCCGTTCGCCGCCGATACGCGCGTTTTGGACGGCGAACGGCGCGCGGCATTCTCCAGCCCGCTGCAGACCGATTGCGAATAGGCCGCCGCGTGCCACGACGACTCGAATTGCCAAGTCCGCGAGGGCGCAGATTTCGCGAACGTGCGCGTGGCGCTGCAACTGCACCCGCTCGGCGTCGCGCCCGCCGCGCAAGAGGCGAGCGTGCTGGCTGACCGAGCGGAAAATCACCGGTATCACCTGCATCCGGTTGTAGCGCAATATGCAGTTGATCGGCTGACGTGAATCGGTGTCGGGTGTTAAGCGAATATGGCAACACGGGGAAACAAGCGGAATTAGTACCCAAATTCCATGCGTGGTGATACAATAGAATACAGGCTAGAGTTGGGGCTTGCCTCATCCGTTCTCGCCATACCATGCAAAGGTGCCTGCAATGCTCGAAAGACCCCCTATACCCGCCGAAATCGAACGACAGGTTCTAGTTGAATCTGGGCATCGCTGCGCTGTTTGTGGCGAGTCCTGTCCGCTGGAGCGGGCACACATTGTGGCCTGGCACAAATCGAAAGAGCACCAGGCCGAAAATCTTGTATGCCTATGTGCAAACTGCCATCAACGCGCAGACAATGAGCATTGGGGTGAGAAGGCACTGAGAAAATACAAGCAGCGGCCCTGGGTATTGCGTCGGTATGATAATGTACCAGCGTCACTTGGCCCAACATCGGCTCTTGATCTGACTTTCGAGATGGAGTTGGAGCAGTTTGGCGCGAAGGAGAAGCGATGGCTACAGAGTGCGCTGCCCGCTTTCGCGAATAGTGCGCCCAGTACTGTTCGGATTACGTTGATAAAGAAGAGCAGTGTAAAGGTCACTGTTGAACTGCCGACGCCAGGCGCACAAGTGCTCCTCGCCGCCTATCGAAGAAGAGATCCAGAACTTTTCGCGTTCCTTGCGCCTTTGGTTCTGCTCGATCTTAGAGAGGCGGTGACACAAGACCAGATATCTGGACAGCAGGAAACCAAGTCTACCTCTTTGCTGTCGAGACTGATCCCCGGCGCAAGATTGTTTGATCGCCGCATGGGCCAAGAGAGGCTAGTCCAATCTGTCGAAATATATGGTCAAGTCGCATTCTTGAGTTTCAAACATGCCCAGACAGGTGCAGTTGACCGTCAACCTTTTTCGCTGGCAGAACTCGAAAGCCGCTTTGAGATACTTGCCGATGAATCCACTGCTTTTCGGGCTGAGCCTCAGGTCGTTTCGCTGGTGGCAGAGGCCTATCGTCTGCGACATGCGTATCTTTTCAACTCCCTGTTTGCCACAGAAACGTCTTTGATTGATTTACTGCCGCACCAATTGGCGGCAGTATATGGTGTCCCCGCGACGCCTGATCATCCTGTAGAAGAACCGGGTATGCTGGACATGCCACGCCTGCGTTTCTTGTTGGCGGACGACGCTGGAGCCGGCAAGACCATCATGGCTGGTCTTGTGATCCGCGAAATGCTGCTGCGTAGGCTGGTGCGCCGAGTGCTTGTAGTCCCACCAGCCGGGCTGGTGGGTAACTGGGAACGTGAATTGCGTATCCTCTTCCGCCTGCGTTTTCGAATTCTCTCCGGTTCAGACTTTAGCGATGATAACAAGCCCTTCGCTGATCCACGCAACGATTTGGCGATCATTAGCGTGGATACATTATGGCATGACAAGGCGCGGGCTGCGTATGTGCAAGCTCCACCATATGACCTGGTGATTTTTGATGAAGCGCACAAGCTCTCGGCTCGCCGGAATGCTGACCTGACCATTGAGAAGACGAATCGCTATGAAATAGCCGAGATCATCGCCCGCCAGGCGCGGCATCTGCTGTTGATGACCGCCACACCTCATATGGGCAAAGATGATCCCTATTATCTGCTATGGCGGTTGCTAGAACCGGATCTGTTTTCTACGCCTGAAGCCTTCAGGCGACTGGGCAGCACGCAAAAGCGGCACTATTTGTTGCGGCGCATGAAAGAAGAGATGGTTGACTTTGACGGAGTCCCTATCCTTCCGCCACGTGACAGCAACACGGTAGAGTACCCGCTTACGCAAGGGTCAGGTCTGGAGCAAGACCTCTACGATCAGACGACCCTATACTGCCAGGTTCACTATGATCGGGCGCGGCTACGCAACCGCTCTGCGGCTGGTCTGGCGATGAGTGTTCTACAACGCCGGCTGGCTTCATCTACCCTGGCGTTGTTCGAATCTCTGAACCGGCGTGAGCAAAAGCTACGCCAGACGATACAAGAGATGGAAGCTGGGCTGTTGAGCGAACAAGACCTCGAAGCCCGCCAGAGCCAGTTGCCAGTTCGAGACGTGCGCGATGTCAAGACCGGCGATGAGGAAGAGACCGAGAACGGACTAGAAGAGGCCGAGCGCCAGGATGAGGAAGCAGAGTCTGCGACGGATGCTCGTACGTTACAAGAACTGCGCAAAGAGTGGGAAGAGGTCAAACGGTTAGTTGGTTTGGCAGACCACCTCTATCACGTCGAGAAGCGCGAAAGTAAATTCGAAAGGCTATGGCAGGCTCTCCAAGAGTATCCCGACACCAAAGTGTTGATTTTTACCGAGTTCCGCGACACACTGCGCTTTTTGATCGAACGGCTCGAAGGCCGTGGCTTGACGGGCAAAATCGCCCAGATTCATGGTGGCATGGATTACAAGGAACGCGCCAAGCAAGCAGCTGATTTTGGCGATCCAGACGGCGCTCGCATCATGGTAGCTACCGACGCGGCGGGTGAAGGGATCAATCTACAATTCTGCTGGCTGCTCATCAACTATGATATCCCATGGAACCCCGCTCGCCTTGAGCAGCGCATGGGCCGCGTTCATCGTTACAAACAGACGCACCAAGTGCTATTGATCAACCTGGTCTCACAACATACGCGCGAGGGCCGTATCCTCAAGGTACTATTAGACAAGCTGGAAAACATTCGTCGAGAATTGGGCAGCGACAAAGTCTTTGACATTATCGGCCAGCAGTTCACCAGCAAGCCGCTTACCGAGTTGATTTTTGAAGCGGTCATTGAGGGCAAAGAGGATCAAGCCAAGCGCGAGTTCGAACGGTTGAATAAGGAACAAACGCAAAGCTTATTGGCGGCTCAGGCACGCAAGGTAGAAGTTAGCCAGGTGAGAGCGCTGTTGACGGCCTTGCAGCATCAACGCGAATCCGCTGAAATGAAACGTATGATGCCAGCCTATGTCCGCAGATTCTTTCAATTGGCGGCTCCCCTGGCTGGCGCTGGCATCAAGGGCGACATTGAAGACATTTTCTGGCTCGATCCGTGTCCGTCCGGTGTGCAGCGAGCGCTCGATTCTTACCCTGAGGAAATTCGGCTGCGCCTGACCTTTAAGCGCGAGCGTGCGATGCCCAAGTTGGCCCGAGATCCTCAAGCTATCTATCTGCATCCTGGTGAGACAGCGTTTGACACTATAACCGAGCTATTTTTGGGGCAATATGAACTTCAGGCCATGCGTGGGGCAACCTTTTTCGACGCGGAGGCAACAGAGCCTTACATCTTTTATCTCTCCAAGTCGGTCGTCCTGCGAGACGCGGTTCAGCCCGATGCGACAACCATCTTCGAGCCCGAGATCGTCGAGGAAAAGATGACGGGCGTGCGCCGATATGAAGATGGCCGTTGCGAGCTTGCGCCGGCGCATTTATTGCTAACGCTTTATCCGCAGAAACATGGCGATAGACCACAAGGCCCCGAGTCAGCGAGTCTGTCAAAGATGGCGAGCGAAACTGCTCCCGTAGAAGCCTTTGTGGTTCAGTCGCTCGGGCAACCCACATTGGAAACTTGTCAGCACACTGAGGAAGAACGTTTGCCGCAGCGTTTGGAACAAGTGCGTGTGGCCTTTAATCTCTGGCAAGCTGAACTCTTTAACCGCAGACGGTTGTTGAAGGAAGCGGTGGAAAAAGATGTGCCGGCCGCGCGGACAAAATTGCGCGAGTGTGAAGCTGAGATGGAAAGTCTGGATCGTCGCCGCCGAGAAGCGGAAGCGGCATTGTATGCTTCGATAGACCGATTGCGTTTAGGGCCAGTCAGCATCTACGCTCAAGCGTTGGTGTTGCCCTTGCCACCCCCTTCGGGAGAGGCGGAGGGCCACCGTGACGTGCAAGCTGAGCAAGTTGCGCTGGACGAGGTGATTCGCCGCGAAAAGGCCGTAGGTTCTGCGATTGAAGATGTGTCCGCACCACACCTCAAGGCTGGCTTTGACCTGAAGGTATTGCGGGCCGACGGCGCCATGCGCTACGTGGAAGTGAAAGGACGCAGCGGCACGCGGCCCGTCGAGCTGATGGAAAACGAATGGGCGCAGGCTGCCAACCACCGTGACCGCTATTGGCTGTATGTGGTATATAATTGCGATACGGTGCCGCAACTGTATCGCGTGCCTGATCCCTTTGGCCGCTTGCTGGCCCGACAGACCGGCGCTGTCCGCATCAATGCTACAGATGTAATGACGGCAGCGGAAAGATGAGATGGATATTTAATGACTCAACGTCGCTTGATTGAAGAAGCCTTTCCACTCAAGAAGGTTTCGCAAGATTCTAAACACGAAAAGAACGTGCGCCACGGCCATATCAGCACGCTGCACATCTGGCCGGCGCGCCGGCCGCTGGCCGCTTGCCGCGCCGCCCTCATCGCCGCGCTGATGCCTGACCCTGGCGATGAGCAGCGCCGCGCCGAGTTGAGCGAAAAAATTGAGAGCATCACGGCCTGGGGCACGGAAAATGGCCCGGCGCTTGATTTCTTCCGGAAAGAGATTCGTCAAGCTTTTGGTGGACGCGCGCCGCGCGTGTTGGACATGTTTGCCGGCGGAGGCGCAATCCCGCTAGAGGCCATGCGCCTGGGCTGCGACGTAGTAGCCAACGATTATAACCCGGTAGCCTGGTTCATTCTGAAATGTACACTCGAATTTCCACAACGACTTGCGGGCAAGAAATGGCCGCTTCCGATTTCGGATTTTCGATTGCCGATTTCGGATGAGAATCCACAATCTGTCATGCCTTTCGACCAGCAGGACGGCGATCTGGCAGCCCATGTACGGTATTGGGGAAGCTGGGTTTTGGAGCGAGCGCGCGCCGAGTTGAGTCCGTATTACCCGACGATAAACAAGCAGCCTACCGTGGCTTACTTGTGGGCGCGCACCGTGCCCTGCCCCGACCCGGCGTGCGGCGCTGAGGTGCCGCTGCTCAAGACGCTGTGGCTGTGCAAGAAAGAAGACAAGCGCCGCGCGCTGCGCCTGGTGCCTGACCCGGCTGCACATCGGGTGAATTTTGAAATCTGGACGCCCGACCCCAAAGACGAGGTGCCGCCTGGGACGATGGCTGGCGCCAAGTCGCGCTGCCCGGTGTGCGGCGTGAACCTGACACCAGAGTACACCAAAGAGTGCGGAAAGACGGGAAAGATGGGCGCGCGTATGACGTGCGTGGTAGTGGACACCGGACATGGCAAAGAGTACCGCCTGCCCACTTTATATGACGAGGAGGCTGCTCGAGACGCCGCTGGCCCATTGCCAGAAGCTGCGGCGCAGATTCCCTATGGCCTGCCCATTGAGAAGCAAGAAAAGAATCCTCGAACATTGGTTGTGCAATTGTATGGAATGGACACTTGGGCTTCTATCTATACTCCTCGTCAACTGCTGTCCATGGTCACACTTGTCAAATGGACTCGCGCAGCTCGTGACGAGATGCGGCGTCTGGTATATCGGGATGAATGGGTAGAAGCGGTTTCGGGATATTTGGCAATGACGCTAGACAGACTGGCAGACTTCAGTTCCACACTGCTGTCTTGGATTTTGAGTGTTGAAGCCATCGGACACACCTTTGTTAGATACGCCTTGCCGATGACATGGGATTTTGCGGAAGGGTCAATCTGTACAGAAGGGAGAGGAGGTTATGCTCTTTGTCTGAGTCAGGTGCTTAGTTCGTTGAGCACACTGGAGAAGGCACATCGGTCAGGTGGTAGTTCACCTTTTCTGCTCAGACAGACAGCCACAGAACCTTTTCAGGGAATACATGTTGATTTGGTAGTCACTGACCCGCCCTATTACAATGCAATCCCATACGCTGACTTGTCTGATTTCTTCTATATTTGGCTGCGCCGGACTGTAGGCGATCTGTATCCAGATATCTTTGCCACTCCCACTACACAGAAGAGCGAGGAACTTGCTCTACGTTTGCCACATACAGACATACCAGATGAACACACAGCTTATTGGTACGAAAAAGGAATGGCTGTAGCCTTTCGTCACGCCTGGGAAGTACTTTCTGCAGATGGCCGTATGGTGATTGTCTTTGCGCATAAAGAGGCTGACGCTTGGGAAACCCTGGTCACAGCCATGATACGAGCTGGATTCACTGTCACTGCGTCTTGGCCTCTAGACACCGAGCAGGGCGCCAGAATGAGAGCGCAAGAGAGTGCAGCCCTGGCCTCGTCCATCTGGCTGGTATGTCGCAAGCGATCAGAAGGCGCTGGCATAGGTCGTTACGCCGCTGTGCGTAAGACGATGCAGGAGCGCGTCACTGAGCGGTTGCGCTATTTTTGGGACACTGGCATCAGCGGGCCAGACTTTGTATGGGCGGCCGTCGGCCCGGCGCTGGAATCTTATTCCGCCTACGATAAAGTGCGGCGTCTGGACGGCAAGCCGTTCACCGTGAGCGAATTCTTGCGCGAGGTGCGGCGCATGGTGGCCGACTTTGCATTGGGCCAAATCCTGAAAGGCCGCTCCACCGAAGGGCTGGACGAGTGGACGCGCTATTACCTGATTCATCGCAACTTGTTCAGCACAGAAGAAGCACCCGTGGGCGAGTGCATTTTGCTTTCCCAGGGTTACGGCTTGGACCTGCAAGAGTTGCGTGGGCCGCGAGGCTTGCTCGTCAAGGCGGGGGGCAGCGATGTGCGCCTTGCTCGCTGGGATGAGAGAACGCGCGACGACCTGGGCGAGCCGCATCCCAGCGGCGGCTTGCCGTTGATAGACATGCTTCACCGGTTGATGTGGCTGTGGGCATCGGGTGATACGGCCAAGCTCAGAGCCTACGTGGGCGATCACGGCTTGAGCCAAAACGAACTCTTGTGGGTGGTGGCGCAGGCCGTGCTTGAGATGGCCGCTCCCAAGAGCAAAGAGCGCACATTGTTGGAGGCTGTGGTGGCGTGGGGTCGAGGCAAGCCGGTGCAGGAAGCAACTCAACCTGCATTGCCAGGAGGGGGAAGGTGAGCGAGTTTTCGGAAGCGATCATCACTAGAGTCGTCGTGCGCGGCTTTCGCAGCCTGGAAAACGTCACCGTGGATTTGGACAAGGTGACGGTGCTGGTCGGCCCGAACGGCTCCGGCAAGAGTTCATTTGTAGACGCGCTAGCTTTTTTGCAGCAATCGCTCACGGCGTCACCCCAAGAGGCTTTCCAAAGCAGAGGCGGCGTTGAGCAGGTGCTCACGCAGACTGGACAGCGTCCGGTCACCATCAGCATCGAAGTGCATATCCAATCGCGCGCTCCTGGGGACTTTGCCGGAACCTACTTTGTCAAATTCGAGACGAAGGAAAGGCGCAAAAAGCTGTCCCTGCAGGAAAGCTGTGAGATGACGACTGCGCCTGAGCGGGCGCTCCACCGCTTTGCTGTTGCCAATGGCAAATGGCAACAATCGGTGGAAGGCATGCAGCCCAGGCTGGCAGAAAACCGCCTGGCCTTGCCGTTGATGTCGAGCCTGGAATACTTTGCTCCGATGTACCACGCGTTGACATCCATGATATTCTATGCTGTTACGCCGCAGGCATTAAGAATCTGGCAGGAGCCGGATGCGGGCGCTCAGTTGGCCTCAGATGGAGGCAACGCCGCCAGCGTCCTCAGGCAGCTCTCGAAAGATGAAATGCGTTACGGGCGAGTTCTTCAGGCGCTTGCCAAAATTGTCCCCAGTGTTCATCAAGTCAGCCTCAAAAGACGCGGGCGCATGCTCAAGCTGGTCTTTCAAGAAACTTTTGTGGGGCACACAGAGTTGCGCTTTGAGGCCGATGGCATGTCGGATGGGACGCTGCGCGCTCTGGGGATTCTGTTGGCGGCCTATCAAGAGCAATCGCCGACTCTGGTGGGTTTCGACGAACCCGAGGCGTCCATCCATCCTGGTGCAGCAGCGGTATTGGCGGAGGCGCTACAGGAAGCTGGACTGCGCACGCAGGTGCTTGTCACCACCCAAAGTCCCGATCTTGTTACACGGTTCAATGTCGAGACGCTCAGAGCAGTCGAGCGCAAAGAAAATGGCACAACTGTTATCGCGCCTATCGCTGAATCGCAGTTAGCCTCTATCCGCGAGGGTCTTTTTACGGCGGGCGAGCTCCATCGCATCGAAGGACTGCGCCCGGCGTCAGTTTCCGCCGAGGAGTGAGCCGCCGTGCCCAAGCTTGTCCC
>CAYGWJ010000361.1:0-4698 GCA_964353405.1 uncultured Anaerolineae bacterium | reverse complement strand
GCCGTATCATGACACCAGCGCTGAAGAATACAATCAACGTGAACGTGAACGCGAGATCGCCCGCTTGAAGAAAAAGGCGACCAAGCTCGGTTTTACGCTTGCCCCGACATCCGCCTGAGTGGGGCAAGTTTCTGGGTAGCGGTTTTTGCGAAGCAATCTCTTTGTCGAATTACGATGTGGGTTTGGTGCGCCCAAAGTAATAATCGAGCATCTTTTTCGTCACCGGGACCGCTTGCTCGGAGCCTTGTCCGCCATTGTAGATGTAGACGATGGTGGCAATCTGAGGGTTCTCTACCGGCGCGAACGAAACGAACCAGGCATGTTGTGGCAGGACTCGCCCAGTGGCACAAAAGCCCAACTTGACGGCCACGTCGTCGCAGAACTCGGCGGTGCCAGTCTTGCCGGCCACTCGAATGCCAGGCACTTGCGCCCCGGTGGCTGTGCCCCACATCACAGCCGCTTCCATGCCCTGCTGCACCAGTTGCAAGTTCTCCAGCTTGACGTCAATGTGCAAGGGCTTGGGCTGCGGCTTGAACGCGCGCACGACGGCGCCGTCCAGGTCGGTGATGTGGTCAATGATCTGCGGTTTGTAGAGCGTTCCGCCGTTGGCGACGGCCGCCGTGACGTTGAGCATTTGCAGCGGCGTCGCCAGCAAGTAGCCCTGGCCGATGGCAAAGTTGTACGTGTCGCCGGTGGCCCAGGTCTGGCCGTACGTACGGCGATACCACGTGGTCGTCGGCACGTGGCCTTTCGCTTCGCCCGGCAAATCTACACTCGTCAACTCGCCCAGCCCGAACATTTGTGAATACTTGACCAGCCGATCAATGCCCAGTCCATCGAATCTTGGCTGGTTGGGCACGTCATAGCCTGCGCCCACTTGCCAAAAGTACACGTCACACGAATAAGCCAGCCCGTGCAGCAAGTCCATGTTGCCGTGGCCGCTTTTGAGCCAGCACGTCAGTCGTTTGCCTTGACCTGGATCGTTGGGATAATACTTGTTCGGGATGACGATGGTGCCGGGGTCGTTGATAATCGTCCGCGGTGTGATGACTTTTTCTTCCAACGCCGCCGAGGCCGGAATCATTTTAAAAATCGAGCCAGGCTGCACCTGGTCGCCGATGGCATGATTAAACAGAGGCCGGTAAATGTCGTCCTTGTAGGCCTGGTAGGCGGTCTGCGAGATGCCCTGGGTGAACAGATTGTTATCATAGGACGGCAGGCTGACCATAGCCAGGATTTGCCCGGTCTGCGGGTTCATCGCAATCGCCGCGCCACTCTGCGTTTGTTCCACGCCTTGGATGCGATTGATCTGATTGATCTGAGCCTGCAGCGCCTCGGCAGCCACTTGCTGCAAACCCGCGTCAATTGAAAGGTAGACGTTGTTGCCGGGCGCCGGTGGGTCAGGCTCGCCGACGATGCTGATTTCGCGCCCGGCCACGTCTTCTTCAATGTACTTGCGTCCCTTGGTCCCCTTCAGATACGATTCGGCCACCCACTCGATGCCGGTCAAGCCCACGCGATCTACATACCGATCGTAGCCTTTGTCCTCATAGTCCTGGGCCTCTTGCTCGGGGATGGCGCCCACATAGCCGAGCACCTGCGACAGCAGTGACCCGGAAGGATATAGCCGCATCGCATTGACCTGCATCTGGACGCCGGGCAATTTCATCGTCTGCTCGGCAATGACCATCGCCATCTCGCGCGGGATGTCGTTACTGATGAGGATAGGGCGAAAGTTTTGCCCTTCCTTCACGGCTTTGTCCACAATGTCCTTGATGCCCGGGCCACCTCCGCCCGACGGGATGGCTGAAGCCGACTGGGTGGAGATGGGCATGTTCAACAGCAGCGACAGCTTGCGGTAGACTTCCATCTCGGCCAGGTCGTCGTCAGGCAGGTAGGCCGGGACGATGGTCACACTAAAGTCGGGAATGTTGCGCACCAGCGGCGTGCCACTGCGGTCATAGATAATGCCGCGCGGCGCATCAATCTGCACGAGCCGGTTACGATTGATCTGCGCCTTTTCGGTGAAATACGCGCCGCGCATGACTTGCAGGTAAAACAGCCGCGCAAAAAAGATGGCAAACACCAGGGCAATCAGGCCGTAGAGCGACAACTGCCGCATCTGAAGCGGCTTGGGTTCTGGCGGTTTTTGTGAAGGCGGCTGCGCGTCCAGCCCGATGGCGCGCTGCTCCTCGGTGGTCATCTGCCACTCTTCGCCCGCGACTTGCAGTTTGTTACTCATGGCTGTCTAATCACTATACTTACCCTTCACCACTGCAATCGCTCGCGGCTGGTTTGCCGGTTTACCAGACTGAGCAGCCCATAGACCAGAGGGATCAGCACCAGGTTGAACACGACGCTCGGCAGAATCACTCGCTCGACCGCAGCGTCCCAAAAGACGGGACGGCTCGTTAGAGCCAGCCCGCTCAAGAACACCACGTGGAAAACCAGCGTTCCAGCCACAGCCATAAGTGGCACCAGGATGAACCCAGACCCGGACACTCCTACACTGAACACACCGACGACCAGCGCGGTCACCATCAGCGCCAAAGCGCTCAAGCCAAGCGGGGCAGCGGAGAACAAGTCAAGCAAGACGCCGCCGATGAATCCCCACACCACGCCGTCGTTGATGCCGCGTAGTAAGTTGGGCGGCTCGCCCGCGTATTGCAGTTCACGCGCGCGAAAACCCGCCAGCAAACTCCACGACACGACTGATAGCAGCATCAGGTCGGGCCGCGCGCCTGAAAACTGCAGGCGCGGCGCAGCCGTGGTTTGCAGGATGGCCACCACGAGCAGGAACGGAATGGTAAAGTATGGATTTGGACTCATCGGAACGTTGGACGACCCATGACCAATTGACTCTGCTCATTTGCTCGGCTGGGTGGTCAGCGATTCAAAGTTCATGATGACCTGTACGACTTGAAGCCGGTTCAAGTCCATTGCGCTCTTGATAGCGGCAGATTGGAACAGGTCAATGTCGCGCTTGGTCACATCGGTCACGGTCCCAATGACCAATGACCGGGGCAGTTCGCCGCCCAAGCCACTCGTCAGCACAATATCGCCGGGCCTCACCTTTTCCTCCAGCGGGATAAAGTCCATGATGAGCGTTCCATCGGGCTGGCCTTTCACCAGGCCGGTAGCCCGGCTGCTTTGAATCAACGCATTCACCGCGCTAGACACGTCCATCACAAGCTGCACTTTGGCCGTGCGCGGATTGACCTGGAGCACACGCCCGACCAACGCCGACCCGACCGTGATGATGGGCATCCCCGGTTTGAGGCCGCGGTCTTGTCCGGCGCTGATGATGATGCTGCCGAGATACGGGCTCGGATCGCGGCCAATCACATCGGCGGTCAGCGTGACGTAATTGGGGTTATTGCGGGTAAACTTGAGCAGGTCGCGCAGCGTGGTGTTTTCCGACTCAAATTCCCTGAGGTGGATGTTTTCGGTGATGAGCTGGTTGTTTTCTGCTTCAAGCCGCCGGTTCTCCTCACGCAGATCGCGCGCGTCGCGGAACGTGGTGAATAGGTCGCCTGTGCCGCCGACCAAGCCCGCCATCGAGCGCTGCACGGGGCCGACGATATATTGGGCCAGGTCTTCCGCCGGTTGGAGTTGCCCGGTCTCGTGCAGCACCAACGCCAGGACGGCGATCAGCGCGAGGATAAAGAATGTCCACGAACGCGAGCGAGGACGATTGAGCATAGTCTTGTGGTCGTCTAGTCCTGTAGTCAGACTCTTGGACTATCAGACTACGTGACTACTGGACTATTTGTAGGCCGATCCGCCGCCCGAAGGCGCCGAACCGTACCGCATCCCAAAGCGGTTGGTGCTGGTCAACACCACCTTCATCACGTCCAGCCCTTCCAATACCTTGCCGGCGCCCGCCGCCACGCAGGTCAGAGGGTCAGGCGCAACCCAGCAGCGCATCTTGGTTTCTTCGGTGAGCCGTTGGGCCAGGCCCTGAAGCTGGGCGCCGCCGCCGGCCAGCACAACGCCGGTTTCCATCAGGTCCGCGATCAGTTCTGGCGGCGTCTCATCCAGGGTTGACTTGACGGTGTCCACGATGGTGCTGACCGAGTTCGCCAGCGCCTCGCGGATTTCGATGGACGAAACATCTACGGCTTCGGGCAGGCCGGTCACCAGGTTGCGCCCGCGCACCGTCATCACTTTTTCTTCCGGCAGCGGGTACGCTGAGCCAATTTCAATTTTGACGCGCTCGGCCATGCGCTCGCCGATCAGCAGATTGTACTTTTGCCGGGTGTACATCATAATGTCTTCGTCCATCTCGTCCCCGGCCACGCGGATGGATCTTGCCACGACGATACCGCCCAACGCAAACACGGCCACTTCGGTGGTGCCGCCGCCAATGTCAACGATCATGCTGCCGCGCGCTTCAATCACGGGCAGGCCCACGCCAATCGCCGCCGCCATCGGCTCTTCGATCAGGTACGCTTCGCGCGCTCCGGCGCTGATGGCGGCGTCATACACCGCGCGTTTTTCCACTTCGGTGACGCCGCTGGGGATGCCAATCACCACACGGGGGCGCGGGATGGGCAGGAGCATCTGGTTGTGCGCCTTTTTGATGAAATAGTCCAGCATCGCCTCCGTCACTTCGAACTCGGATATGACGCCGTCTCGTAGGGGCCGTATGGCAACGATGTTGGCCGGGGTACGGCCCACCATCTCTTTGGCCTCGCT
>CAYGWJ010000360.1:0-23956 GCA_964353405.1 uncultured Anaerolineae bacterium | reverse complement strand
GACGAGTCCTTCGAACACTCCTTTGCTGCCCATACCATCCTCATGACAAGAGTTGACTCTGGCCCTATTATCCTATTGACTGGCTCGATGCGCAACTGTGTTTCCAGCTACGGTCCAACCCGATGGGCTGATCGGCGCTCTAACGCCTGGGTATCCTCTCAAAAAGTGGGGGGACTTGAACCTTGCGAAGGTTTCCGCTCATTACGCAGCGAACTCGGACTAAACCTTCGCAAGGTTCTTTCCCCGGATTATTGAGATGATACCCTGGTGCCGTAGTGGTAGAGAAAAAGACTGCTTCAATTCGCCGAAAAAATGACAGAGCTTTCGTCGTTGGTGGGGCGGCCCGGCGAGGCGAGGATGATCTGGAGCGTGCGCAGCTCACGGCGCAGCAAGCCGACCTCTTTGGCGAGCAATGCGGCAATGGAAGGCGAAATGAGCAGCTCCTGCTTTTCGATCTACTCCACCTGGAGCGCGGCCGCGGTGAGACAGGCCAGTTCAGTGGGCTCATCGGGCAGGTCGTTTGTCTCCAGTTCCGTGCCGGAAGCCTGCGAGATCATCTCCACGTAACGGCGTAGCCGGTCGCGTACGTTCAGCGCCAGAGTTTGAGACGCATTCTCGTCGCTGGGTGACCACGGCCAGAGCGTGACGCCGGCGCGCAGGTAGCCATCCTTGACCTGGTCGAGCGAAGCGATGCGAAAGCGCATCTCGCCCACGCTGATGATGTTGAGCCGGCCGTCGTCCAGCCGTTCGACTTGCGTCACGCGCGCCGTCGTGCCGACCTCGAACGGCTTGGCCGGCCCGCCGACCTCTTCACCTTCCTGAATGAGCGTCACGCCGAACGGCCAACTTTTTTCGATGCACTGGCCAATCATCCGACGATAGCGTTCCTCAAAGATGTGCAGTGGCAACACCTGTCCAGGGAAAAGAACAGTGTTGAGGGGGAACAAGGGTAATGAAATGTTTTTACCCATTGGCTGCTCCTGATACTTGCATTGTACGCCAGACTGGACGGGTTGACAAGTCGAGAGGACGATTCCGGCCTTGACGAAATAGCCTACATCGTCTATACTTTGTGTTGCGCCGAAGTGGCGGAACTGGCAGACGCGCACGACTCAAAATCGTGTGGGCTATGCCCTTGTGGGTTCGATTCCCACCTTCGGCACCAGAGACGCACCCCACGCAGGGTGTAGCATGGCGGGCCATCCCTGACTTTGGGGACGGCCCGTGATTTTTTGCGGAGACTTATGCGCCGCACGCTCATCGCAGTCGTTCTGGGATTGGCAATCGGCATCGGCATCGGCCTGACCGTCGGCTGGCTTTTTCCGGTCACCACGGTCAAGACGGCCCCATCGTCTCTGTCACCTGATTGGCAAGCTGATTGGATCCTGATGACAGCGCAGGCCTTTAGCCTTGACGGCGATCTTGACCTTGCCAGACAGAGACTCGCAGTCTTGGATATGGGTGACCTCGGTGCGCGAGTGGCTCAACGCGGTGAGCAGGCGATTGCCGAGGGGCTGCCCCCCAACTATGTTGGAGCGCTGGCGCGGCTGGCGGCCGCGCTTGAAACGCGCACAGACGCCTTGTCGCCTTACCTGTCAAAATGACTGACGGACGACCTCGCGCACTTTTCGTCTTTCTCATCGCCTCAGCCATCGGGCTGATCGGCGGACTGGTGTTTGCGTGGTTCATCAGCCCGGTCGAATATACCTCAGTCGAGCCTTCCGAGTTGCGTGTGGAATTTCGCCCGACCTACCTGCAACTGGTGGGCGCGTCGTTCGCGTTTGAGAACGACTGGACGCGCGTCAGTTTCCGGCTGGGCGCGTTGCGCGATCCAAATGTCAACCGCCAATTCTCCGAGGTGACGGACAGGACCATCGCCGAGGGCCGTCCCGCGAGCATATTGCGCGCCATGTCCAAAATGTCCGATCGGCTTGGCGTTCGCACGATGCGAATGATTGTGTATCTTGCCACACCGGTGGCAACGGTCGCGCCGGTTCCCACACCGACGGCGTTGCCATCGGCGACCCCGAGCCTTGAGCCGACCCCTTCGCCTGTGCCGACGTTTGCATTGCCCGACACGCCGACGCCGCTACCCACTTTTACGCCCACGGCCGCGCCCTTGTCGGTGTATCTGCTCATCAGCCGGGAGCGCGTGTGCGAGCCAGGCCCGGCTCAAATTCGTGTCTTGATCGAGGATGAAAAGGCCAAGGGAGTTCCGGGTGTTGATGTGTGGGTGACTTTCGAAGGCGGCGCAGATCGTTTTGTGACCGGCCTCAAACCGGAGGAGGGACCCGGCTACGGCGACTTTGACGTGCAACCCGGCATTGCCTATGACGTGGCGGTGGCCGAGTCGGCCTTGCCGCTGGTCAAAGGACTCAAGACGGAGCAGTGTCCTTCGGCCGATGCCGCTCAGACGATCATGGCTTCGTGGCAGTTGACGTTCCGCCCAATTCCGCCCACGCCCACGCCAACGGTCACGCCCGGCCCCAGCCCTACCCTCACTTTGACGCTGGCAGCGACACCTGCTTTCACAGCGACCGCGTCGGTGACGCGCAAACCTTAACTCTCTTGCAGATCATCCAATAGGGTCATCACCAGATTTGACCAATTGCGCAGTTTAAGCTATGCTAGACAAGTGGGGAAAGAAAGGCTCGATGTGCTCCTGGTGATGCGCGGACTGGCGGAAAGCCGTAACGCCGCGCAAAAACTGATTCTGGCCGGCGAGGTGTTCATCGGCGAGAACCGCGCGGACAAGCCGGGGATGCCGGCGCCCATTGATGCGCGCATCCACATTCGCCGGGGATTGCCGCACGTGAGCCGGGGAGGCCTCAAGCTCGAGGCTGCGCTCGACGCCTTTGCGCTGGATGTTTCTGACCTGACTTGCGCCGACGTCGGCGCGTCCACGGGAGGCTTTACCGATTGCCTGTTACAGCGCGGCGCGGCCCGCGTCTATGCCATTGACGTGGGCTACGGCCAGCTTGCCTGGAAACTGCGCCGGGACCCGCGCGTGGTCGTCATGGAGCGGACCAATGCGCGCTACCTTGAATCGCTTCCGGAGCCGGTTGACCTGACAACGGTAGATGCGTCGTTCATCTCGCTGGCGCTGATTCTGCCGAAGGTGTATGGCTGGCTCAAGCCCGATGGGCAGGTTGTGACGCTCGTCAAACCGCAGTTCGAAGCAGGGCGAGATCAAGTGGACAAAGGTGGCGTCGTGCGCGACCCGGCCGTTCACATGGGCGTGCTGAGGCGTGTGCTGACGTGGGCCAACGCACAAGGGCTCACGCCACTCGGAGCGATTCGCTCACCCATGACAGGCCCGGCCGGCAATGTAGAATTCCTGGCACACTTTAGACGCGGGGTGCCGCTCAGCGAAGCTGATCAGATCGAAGTGATGGCATCATCGTGCGCGCGTGACGATGTCCACGCAGACGGAGCAGAGTGATGGCACTCGATCCTCAGCGGCCCAAGACAAGCACTGGCGAACTGGAGCAGTTCAAGCGCCAAGCGCAAAGACTCTCGCGCATCCTCGAAATCAACCAGCAGTTGACCTCCACACTAGAGTTGGAGCCATTGCTCCAGGAAATCATCCGCGCGGCGGCCGAGTTGACCGATACCGAAGCAGCCTCGATTTTGTTGTATGATGAAAAGTCAGGCAAGTTGAGTTTTGCGGCGGCCACGGGCGCCAATTCGGAACAGCTCGCGCGCAAGACGGTGCCCGTAGAAGGCAGCGTGGCTGGATCTATTTTCAAATCTGGCCAGCCTGTGCTTGTCACGAAAGCCAATCTCGACCCGCGCCACTATGACGGCATAGGCAAGGCGATTGATTTTCACACTCGCACCATTCTGGGTGTGCCGCTGTCTATCAAGAGCCGCAGCATCGGCGTGCTGGAAGCGCTGAACAAGCACGGCGACGTACCGTTCACCGACGAAGACACGCAGGTGCTCAGCACGCTGGCCGCGCAGGCCGCCATCGCCATCCAGAACGCGCAGATGGTCGGCGCACTCCAAAAAGCCTACAAGAAACTCGGTGAGCTGGACAAGCTCAAGAGCGATTTTATCGCCGTCGCCAGCCACGAGCTGCGAACACCGCTGGCCTTGGTCTTGGGCTACGCCACGATGTTGAAAGACGATGCCGGCGGCGCAGCGGCGGAAAAACTGGATGTCGTCGTGCAAGCGGCCTTGCACCTGCGCGGACTGATCGAGAACATGGTCAACCTGCGTCAACTGGAGACGGGCCAGAGTGCGCCGCAGCGATCAGCCTTCGAGCTGCAAGAGTTGATCTGGAGCGTCTGCGCGGACTGTGATAGTCTGGCGACAGCCAAGGGCCAGACGATTGCGTTCCAACTGCCGTCCGCGCCGGTGACCGTGAGCGCCGATCGCACGCAAATCACCATCGTGCTGAACAACTTGTTGACCAACGCGATCAAGTTCACACCGGACGGCGGGCGCATCTCGGTACAGGCTGAGCTGCGCAATGATAAAGTGCGAGTGTCGGTGATTGACTCGGGTATCGGCGTTCCAAAAGCGCAACTGGACCGTATCTTTGAGCGGTTCTACCAGGCTGAGCCGCACCTCACACGCCGCCACGGTGGGATGGGGCTGGGCCTGTCTATCGCCAAAGAGTTGGTCGAATTGCACGGCGGGCGCATCTGGGTCGAAAGTGTCGAAGGCAAAGGCAGCCGATTTACCTTCACCCTTCCCGCTAAAGACGCCCTGCCAGCTTGGGCGAATTAGCAGGAATTGTTAGAAACGGACCAGAATCATATGAACCTAGCGCCGATTGAAGTCGAGCCGCGCATCATGCGGAGTGGGTTGAAGCGAGCCATGACACGCAGCGGCGAGACGCTGTTGTGCGTCATCGGGCCTACCTCCATCCGTTTCATCGGTATTACCGGACTGCGGATGATGGTGTCATGGGAACATCCGATGACCGGCCGGGCCGAGCCTCGCTTTTACGTCTTTCCCCGGCTGGCCATCCACTTGCTCACCAGTATGCTTGGCCAGGGACTCGGAAAGATAACGCTCGCCACTGTCGGCCAACAGGTGGTTTTGGGGCTGACGGACGAGCGGGGCCAATACGAGTTGCGCTGGCGCGACGACCTGCGCCAGTTCCTGGTTCCGCCAGAATTTCCTCAGATGCTCGCCCTGCCCCCAACGATGATTGACATTGACTATCTTGGCCTGTCTGACGCGGCACATCAAGCGGTCGCCCACCTGGGCAGTTTACAGGTCACACATAATCTGCCCAAAGAAAAGCTGGCGATCTTGGTGGACTTTTCGGCCAGCCGCCTGACGCTCGATGGGCGCACCATCATCCACGGGGCTTCGGGCGCGTATTACTTTGATCCCCGCCTCCTCATCCGCGCTTTGGAACTTGTCAAAAGCAACACGCTGCGCGTGGGGATGATGCCGTTGCCGATAGGTCGCCGCGCCGTGCTGACCCTGCTGGCCAATCACGAGGGCTGGCACATGCGATGCGCGCTGCTGTCCATCGGGATGGAGACGCAGAAACTGTATCCTTTGCCAGCGGCGCAACAATAGCCGGCTACCCTGAGCACACAACTCCCGATGACGACGTTTGCTCCAAAGGAGAACCGACCTACGACCGGCTTGCTCGTCTCCTGGAGTGTCTTTTGATTTCAACTGAAGGAATGGAAATGGCTTACGACCCATCCCATATTCGGGATTTTTGCCTACTGGGACACATTGACCACGGCAAGTCCACGCTGGCCGACCGGTTGTTGGAATTGACCGGCACGCTCACCGCGCGCGAGATGACCGAGCAAGTGCTCGACACGATGGACCTGGAGCGCGAAAAAGGCGTCACCATCAAAGCATCCGCCGTGCAGATGCACTACAAGGCGCGCGACGGGCAAGAGTTCGAACTGAACATGCTGGATGGCCCCGGTCACGTTGACTTTCAATACGAGATCAGCCGCGTGCTGGCCGCCGCCGAAGGCGCAGTGCTGGTCGTGGACGCCACGCAAGGTGTCGAAGCGCAAACACTTTCGCACCTCTACCTCGCGATCGAGGCTGGTCTTGAAATGATTCCGGTGCTCAACAAGATTGACCTGGTCTCTGCGCAGCCTGAGCTTGTTGCGGGCGAGATCGAGCATATCTTGGGCACACCCGCCGCCGACATACTGCATGTGAGCGCCAAGACCGGCCAGGGCGTGGACGAACTGCTGGAAGCCATCGTCAAGCGCGTGCCGCACCCGAAAGGTGATCCCGGAGCGCCCTTGCGCGCGCTCATCTTTGACAGTCACTATGATTCATTCAAGGGTGTCATTGCCTACGTGCGCGTCGTCGAGGGACGGATTGACAAGCGCGCCAAGCTGCGCCTGTTCGCCACGGGCGTGGATGTTGAGCCCATCGAGATCGGCAAGTTTGCGCCCAAGATGCAGCCGACCGATTCGCTCGTCGCGGGCCAAGTAGGTTATGTGGCAACAGGACTCAAGACCGTGCGAGATTGTCATGTGGGCGACACGTTCACGACCAAGGAGCATCCCGCCAGCGCTCCCCTGCCCGGCTACCGTCCCGCCAAGCCCATGGTGTTCGCATCGTTTTACCCGGTGGATGCCGACGACTATAGCGAGCTCAAGGACGCGCTCGAAAAACTCCAACTCAACGATGCCTCGCTCCAATATCAACCCGAGACTTCGCAGGCGCTCGGTTACGGGTTCCGCTGTGGATTCCTGGGACTGTTTCACCTGGACATTATTCAAGAGCGGCTGGAGCGCGAATACGACCTTGATATTCTGGCGACAGCCCCCAGCGTCGAGTACGAAGTGGTGATGATGAACGACACCCTCATCACCATCAAAAGCCCGGTGGATTTGCCGGAAGAGGGCACGTTCAAAGAAATCCGCGAGCCGTGGATGAAGATTCAAGTTTTTACACCCACAGAGTACGTCGGCCCGGTGCTTGACCTGGTGACGAAACGGCACGGCGCGCAGGAAGGCATGGAATACCTCGACCCGACGCGTGTGATGATCACGTATCACATTCCGCTTTCGGAAATCATTGTGGACTTTCACGACCAACTCAAAGCGCGCACGCGCGGCTATGCCTCGTTCGATTACACCTTTGAAGGTTATCGCCCCGGCGAGCTGACTCGATTGAACGTGCTCGTCAATGAAGTTCCTGTGGACGCGCTCACGATGATTGTCCACAAGGATATGGCCTACCACAAAGGCCAGGCGATCATCAGCAAGCTCAAAGACCTCATCCCGCGCCAGCAATTCCTCGTGCCGATCCAGGCGACGGCGAGTGGACGCGTCATCAGCCGCGCCAACGTCAAACCGGTCAGGAAAGACGTCACGGCGAAATGCTATGGTGGGGATATTACGAGAAAGAGAAAACTGTTGGAGAAGCAGAAAGCCGGCAAACGGCGGCTCAAAATGATCGGCAGCGTCGAAGTGCCGCAAGAAGCGTTTATGGCGATCTTGCGCGTCGGAGAAGAATAGAAGCAATCAGCCTTATGGCCTGCTTGTGATGAGTGACTACATTGTGTATAATGTAGCCACATGGACTGGATAGCCGTTGCAGGAGGCGGCGATGGACGAAATGAGTGTGGGTGTGCGAGATCTCAAAACCCGATTGAGCGAGTACCTGCGACAGGTCAAGGCCGGGCAGACGATCGTTATCACCGAACACGGACAACCGGTGGGACGCATCATCCCGGCAGCCCAATCTCTCGATGACCGCTTGCGGGCAATGGCCCAGGCTGGGCTGATTGCCTGGAGCGGTAAGAAACTCGCCCCAATGCGGCCTGTTGCACATGCGCGCGGCAAGCGCACCGTAGCTGATTTGCTGGTGGAGGATCGCGAATGATTGTCTACCTCGACGCCAGTGCTCTGGTCAAACGCTATGTTGCAGAAGTCGGCTCGACTGATGTGCGCCACTTGATCGCGCAAGCAGAAATTGTGGGGTCATCTCTGATCAGCCGCGCCGAGGTTGCCGCAGCGCTGGGCAAGGCTGTGAGACTCAAAGTGTTGACGCGCGGTGAGGCATCCGGGGCTCTGCGCGTCTTTCGGTCTCAATGGGCAGACTTTATACGTGTGCAGCCTACAGAGGCCATCGCGGCACGAGCGGATGCGCTGGCATGGGAACACGGGTTGCGTGGTTACGACGCCATGCACCTGGCGACAGCGTTCTTTTGGAAAGAGACACTTGGCGAAGAGGTCACGCTGGCAACCTTCGATCGTCAACTGTGGCAGGCAACGCAAGATACAGGTATGTTACCCTGGCCCAAAGACTTGAACCAGTTTACGAATCTGTGACCATGTCGGCGACATCACTCGCAAGCGCAAGCTGCTGAAAAAGCACACAGCCAGCAAGTGCCGACTCAATTTGTCCTTCTTCCTGTGGGAGCCTTTTGCCCGTCGCACCCCGGCACCACTGTTTCTGGAACTCTTCAGCAAAATACTCGGGCGGCGACGTGAGCGACTGGTACGAGGAAAAGCTGAAGGAGAAGTTGGGAGAAAAGCCATTTGCTTTTTTCCTCACCCTGCTTGCCAATGCCCTCTTCTGGCTCAGTCTCCAGTCATTGTTCCCCGTCCTGCCGTTGTACGTTGCCTCACTCGGCGGCACGCCAGCGGATAATGGACTGGCGACGCTGGCGGCTGCGGGCATGGCGGTCCTCTCACGCATGTTCATCGGGACACTGGCCGACCGCGTGGGACGTCGGCCTGTGATGGTGATAGGCGGGGTCATCTCGATCGTTGCGCCCATCCTTTACACTGTGGCACATGCCATCCCGGTCGTGTTGATGGGCAGCGCGTTGCGCGGCATTGGCATCGCCGCGTTCACTACAGGCTTTCAAGCGTTGCTGGCAGACCTGGCCCCGTCGGAACGGCGAGGCGAGATCTTGGGCTGGGGCGGCAACTCGACGGCGCTGGCAGCGCTCGTGGGGCCGCTGGCTGGCGACTGGATCACCTCGCATCAAGGTTTCTCGGTTGCGTTTAGCGCAGCGGCCGCCGCGGGCGTGCTGTGCGCGCTGGTCTCACTCCTGATTCGCGAGCCGTCGCGCGAAGCAAGGCGAGCCATCAGCACGCCGCCCTTGCGAGGTCTCCAGGAAACACTGGCCCTGTCGAACGTCCGTGCCGGCATAGCCGCTGTCAGTCCGATGGGCATGGCCTTTGGGGCAATGGTCACGTTCTGGCCGCTCGTGGCGCAACAGCATCAGTTGAATACCATCGGCGCATTCTACAGCGTCTATGCGCTGGGGCAGTTGACCGTGCAGACGCTGGCCGGCAGGCTATCCGACCGCATCGGGCGCAGCCGCGTGATGTTACCGGGGATGCTGTTGACCGGCATAGCGTTCGCCGCGATCCCGCTCGCGCGGTCGGACGTTGCCAGCTTGCTGGTGGCTTTTGCGTGCGGCGCGGGGCTGGGCATCGCGCGCACTGCGATTGATGCGCTCGTGCTCGACGGCGCGCCTATCACTTTGCGCGGGACGGTTGTCGCCCTCGAGTTTACCCTGAACGATGTATGGATCGGGCTGGGGAGTGCGCTGTTGGGATCGCTGGCCAGCGCAGCGGGATACAACGCGACGTATGCCGTGGCCGGCGCGATGTGCGTAGTGATGGCCGGGGCGTTGTTCGCATTCAAGCAACGACGGTGGTAGCGTAAACGCCGATCAGGAGGAAAAATGGATCAGCTCTTGAGCAACATGTTTGTGCTGGGAGCGCCGGTGCTGGAAAAGATGCTGCGGCCAGCCATCGTGTATGCCTTCCTTGTGATCGGCCTGAGACTGGCAGGCAAACGCGAGCTGGCGCAGCTCAACCCCTTCGACCTGGTCGTGCTGCTGACGCTTTCCAACACCGTGCAGAATGCCATCATCGGCAACGACACCTCGGTCACCGGCGGTATCGTCGGCGCGGCGACGCTGCTGGTGATCAACTATTTTGTGGTGCGGCTGCTCTATGGGCACCAAAAGATCGAAAAGATTGTAGAAGGTGACGAGGACGTGCTCATCGAGAACGGCCAGATCAATACCGATCACTTGAAGAATGAAGTGATTACGCTAGCGGAGCTAGAGATGGCCGCTCACAAGCAGGGATTCGAGTCGCTGGCGGAAATCCGGCGTGCCGTGCTCGAGCCGGGCGGCGCCATTTCATTCATCGGCCAAGAGCCTCGGGATGAGGCCATCCGCTATCAAGAGATCGTCACACGCCTCGACCAGATCGCGCGCGATCTGGTCGCCTTGCGCGCGGCTCAGGAAAAGGCCGCCTAAGAAAACTAGACCTGCCGCACCTGACGCCCGCTGCCGGGCTTGGCCACCACCTTGCCATCGGCATAAGCCAGCTTGCCGCGCAAATAGACGCGCTCGACCTTGCCCCACGTGCGCCAACCCTCGAACGGCGTCCACCCGCAGCGGGTCAGTAAATTCTTGCCCGAAATCGTCCATTGAGCTTCCAGGTCCACCAGCACAATGTCCGCATCGTAGCCGGGCGCCAGGCGGCCCTTGCGCTCCAGGCCAAACAGCTTGGCCGGGCCAGTCGCGGTGAGCCGCACCAGATCGGTCAGGCTCAGTAATTGCTGCCGGACCGTCGTCAAAAGCAGCGGCAGCATCGTCTCCAAGCCGGGCACACCGGGAAGCGGGTCAGGGCTGTTCTTTTCACCCAGTGTGTGCGGCGAATGATCACTGGTGATCACATCTACATATTTGAGATTGTCCCACAGCGCGGCCACATCCTCGGCGCGGCGCAGTGGCGGGATGATGTGGCCGAGCGTCCCCAGGTGCTGCTCGATCTCGGATGAGAGAAGCAGGTGGTGCGGTGTCACCTCACACGTTACCCGCTCGCCGCGCTCCTTGGCTTCTTTGACCATCTGGATCTCTTGGCCTGTGGATAGGTTACAGATATGAATCGGGCGCTCGACCGATTGAGCCATCCAGATGGCGCGAGCGGTTTCGAGCGCGGCGCACAGCGGCGGGCGATGCTGTCCCTGCCGGGCAAAGTAATGCACGGCCTCTGCATTTTCGGCGTGGACGGCGAGGACGCGGTCAGACGGGTACGCTTTCAGATGCGCGTACTGATCCTCAAAGCGGCTCAGCAACAATCTGCCATCGCCTGGCCCCATATACAGCTTTAGCCCGACGGCGTCTCGAATGCGCGGCGCGGTCGTGACATTGTCCCGCGTCGCGCCGAGATACAGGCCATAGTCGCACACAGCTTTTTTCGCGGCCAGGCCGAGCGTGGTCTGCAGCACGGCCTCGTCGGTGATGGGTGGCGTGGTGTTGGGCATCCCCAGCACGGTCGTCACGCCGCCCGCCAGCGCGGCCTGTGTGCCGGAATAAGAGTCTTCTTTGTATTCGCCGCCCGGCTCGCGCAGGTGAACGTGAATGTCCACCAGACCGGGCAAGGCCAGATGCCCATTCGCTTCGACGGTGACGACGCCTGAAGGCTGTGTCAACTCTGGCGCGACTTGGACAATGCGATCTTTGACGATGAAAATGTCAGACTTTTCCGGCCCCCTCGGGCCGACAACGATTGCGTTTCGAATCAGTAGCATAGTGGTTGCCCAAAAACAAATAGTGAGACGTTAGTCATAGATCGTCGTCGAGATGCCGGACTCGGATGCCACGTAATCCACACGCTGATCGAAGCGGTCGTCGGGAACATGCTCCACCACGAGCACTTTAGCGACAATGCCGACTTTGCCCGCCGTGACGTGAGGCAAGAAACGATCATAGAATCCGCCGCCAAAGCCCAACCGATAACCGCGCCGGTCAAAGGCAAGGCCTGGCACCAGCACCAGGTCAAGCTCGCCCGGCTCAATCACCGGCAGACTGACGACCGGCTCTAACATCCCAAAGCGATGCCGCACCAGCCGCGCCGGGTCATACAGGTGAAGGATCAAGTGCGGCTCCGGGCGAGCCTCTGTCCGCGGGATAACCCAGCGCTTGTCGCGGGATTGGTTCATCAACGGCAAGAGGCTGACCTCATTCCCAAATGCCATATAAGCCATCACGGTCTGGGCCTGTTGAAGTATGGGCCATTCAACCAGGCGCGCACAGATATGCTCGCTGACCGAAGCGACGGCTTTAGCCGTCATCGCGTCACGCAACGCGCGGCAATGGGCGCGAAGAACAGACTTGTCCATCCATCAGCCCTGGCTGGCAAACAGCGCCATGTTGTTGAACAATTCCCAGTGCGGGATCGCGCGGACGCGGAACTGTCGCCCGCCGTTGAGTGGGTCGTTGACCCAATAGCCATTGGCATCGTAACCGACGACGACATAGCTGTGCTCACCCGGCACCAGGCGAAAGCCCCCCGGCTGATCGTAATAACCCGGCGCGGCAAACTGCGACAGCCACACAATGACGGGTTGGCCGTTATCGAGCGCGGCGCGCAGGTCGGCGTAGCTCACACCGTAGCGAACCTCCGCGCCCAATCCGAGTGCGCGGAACGCCTGGGCAAGCGGCTCGGCATACACACCATAGTTAGCGATGCCGCCGAACGGGGCATCGCCATCGCCGCGAAAGCCCTTGTGCGGATTTTCATGTGTGCCAAGCTGCGCCTGAAGCCACACTTCGGTGGCCGTCTTGCCCAGGTACGCGGCCACCATGCGAGCGGCGGCGGCCTCGCACGTCAGGCTGTGCTCTTGAGCCAGCACCGGCACTTTTAAGAGCACCGACTTGTCCGCTGGCGCCGATGCGGTACGGCCTGGAATGACCAAGCGTTGGCCGACGTACACTTGGTTATAGTTGTGGATGCTGTTGGCCGCGGCGAGCGACTGGACGCTCACCCCGTAGCGCAATGCAATGCGATACAAGTTGTCGCCCACGCCGACAACGTGATACGATTGCGCGGTTGAAGCGGCCGAGTAGGCCGGCGCGCTCGCTGCGCCGGGCGCGGGGATGACGAGCCGCTGGCCAACCGCAATCTGCGAGACGCTGCTAAGGTTGTTCGCCGACGCAACCTGCTGTGGTGTGAGTCCAAAGCGCAGGCCGATGCGAAACAAGTTGTCGCCCGGCTGGACGACGTAAACGATCGGACTGTCCGCCCTCGCGGCCAGCGGGCCAAGCAGCGAGCCGACCAAAATCAAGGTCACCACAATTCGTCTCAACACACCACGCTCTCCACCCGATAAAAGCAGGCTGATGAACGGGCCAATTTTACACCCAAACGGCAGAATCTGTCTTCCGTCAACGGTTTTCCATCAACCACAGCTTGACCTCATCTCGCCGGGCCGTGGCAAGCTTGCCCATGCTCACCAGCGCATCGAGCATCCGGCCCAGGGTCAGCACAGAATGAACGGTGTAACCGCGCGCGTCCAATCCCTCCACGCCGCCCTGCTCGCGATCCACCAACACCAGGATGTCTTTCACTACCAGTCCAGCCTCTTCCAGAAGCGCAATCGCTTCCAGCTTGCTCTGGCCTTTGGTGATGAGGTCGTCAATGAGCAAAGCGGTCTGGCCGGGATGAAACGCGCCCTCGACGCTGCGCTCGGCGCCATAGTTTTTGACTTCCTTGCGGGGATAGATGAGCGGCACGTCCAGCGTCAACGACATGACCACGCCCATTGGCAGAGCCGCGTAGGGAATCGCTGCCAGCACATCGAACTCTAAAATCTGCGCGCGCTGGGCGAGCATGTCGCTCATACGCCGCAGCAGGCGTGGATTTGAGACGAGCAAGCGCAGGTCCATATAGATCGGACTGAGCAAGCCGGACCTCAGCTTGAACTGACCGAACTGCACGCACCCGGCCTCGTGCAAGGCCAGCGACAATTCCTCGATTTCGGCAGACTCGATTTTCTTGATCGGCTTTTTACTCATTTCTCCTCCAGGTTTGGGCTGCCCGCCGCATGGGCAAAGCAGCCTGGATATCCAGACCTTGCAGGCCTTGCCAGCGTCCTCAACTCGTGATCCTTTCCTACCGACAAGTGTATAGAATCGTAAGACTCAAAACAAAAAACCTTTGGACAATGTTTCACCCAAAGGTCACACCCAGCGAGCGGCTGCGAGGAGATATCCTTCGCCCAACGATTTTTCCGAACGGGCGCCAGCTTTACATTCAATGCCGCACCTCCATCAAGATTCTACTCGTAAACGATGATTTGTCAATCATCCGAGGCCAACCACCAGCAGGCGCGACCGGAGCGGCGGTGGCCACGTTGCCGGGCAAGGTGCGGCGTGTTATAATCGCCCAAACGTCTTCAAGTGAATCTGAAAGCAGAGGCTCTTTTTGAAAAAGCGACTGCGATTCTGGATCGGCGCGGCGATCAGCGTCATTGGCCTATGGCTGGCGTTTCGCGGCGTCCCATTCAACGACCTCGGCGCTATACTCGCGCGCGCAAATTACTGGTGGGTGATTCCGGCGCTGGTTTTCCACTTCGTGTCGGTCGTCGGGCGTTCGGAACGCTGGCGGATGCTGCTTGGCCAAGATCGGGTTGACTCGATCACCGCGTTCTGGGTCATGAACCTGGGCTACCTGATCAGCAACGTGCTGCCAGCACGCGTGGGCGACCCGGCCCGCGCGCTCATCATAGACCAGCGCTGTCACATTGGTTTTCCTCGCGCGTTATCTACCGTCGTCGTCGAACGCATCTTTGACGTACTGGCTGTGGTGTTCGGACTGGCGCTGCTCGTCCCGTTTATGCAACTGCCGGCGGATGCGATAGGATGGGTGCGTATCTTTGGCCTGCTGGGACTGGTGGCAGTTTTCGGCATCGTCTTTCTCCTCACCCAACGCGTGTTGACCGAGCGGATCCTGGTGGCAGTGCTTTCACACACGCCTGGCGTGCGCCTCTCGCCCGACAAGTGGATCGAGCGCTGGCGCAATCTGATGAGCGGCTTCGACGCGCTCGGCTCGGCACATGGCGCGTTGATCGTGACGGGCTGGACGCTGGTGAGTTGGGTCGGGACGGCGGGCGCCTTTTGGGCCATCCTGCGCGCGTTCGTCCCTAACGCATCCATTGTCCCACCCGTCTTTGTCATGTGTATCCAGGCTTTTGCAATGACAGTGCCGGCCACGCCGGGCAACTGGGGCGTGTTCGAAATCGTTGGCCGCCAAAGTCTGGTCATTCCGTTTGGATACCCGGCCAGTCAGGCTTTTGCCTACACAGTGGCGCTGCACTTTTTCGAGTACCTCGCCATCAACGTGGTCGGCGTGATCGCCTTGATGCGCTACAGCCTCTCGCTTGGCGACATCAGCACCAAAGCAGAAAGCGTGGAGCAGAAGGCTTAGATGAACATACTGATTGCGCTAACGTATTACCGCCCGCACACCAGCGGGCTGACGATTTACGCCGAGCGGCTGGCGCGAGGGCTGGCCGCGCGCGGGCATCACGTCACTGTGCTTACTTCGCAATTTGACCGTCAGCTCCCGCGCATCGAGCGGCTCGACCGCGTGCGCGTGGTGCGCGCGCCAGTGTTGCTGCGTGTGAGCAAGGGCGTCATCATGCCGACCATTGGCTGCCTTGCCAACCGCTTCACCCTGTGGGCCGATGTGCTCAGCCTGCATCTGCCGCAATTCGACGCGGCCGGCATCGCATTGCGCGGGCGACTGTTCGGCAAGCCGACGGCGCTCACATTTCACTGCGACCTGCACCTGCCGGTGGGAATATTCAGCCGCGTGGTCAACACGGTGATTGATACAGCCAACCTTGCCGCTGGCGCGCTGGCCGATGTGATTGTCTCGTACACGCAAGACTATGCCCGCCACTCGGCTTACCTGTCTCACTATCAGAACAAGGTGCGCATCATCCCCCCGCCGATAGAGATGGACACGCCGGATCCGGCGGACGTAGCCGCCTTTCGCGCGCGCTGGGGCGCGCAAGGCCCGCTACGCGGCGTCATCGGCATGGCGGCTCGACTGGCGACGGAGAAAGGCGTCGAGGTTTTGTTGGACGCTCTGCCGCGTGTGCTGGAGCGTTACCCCAACGCGCGCGTGCTTTACGCGGGGCAATATCAAAATGTGCTGGGCGAGGAAGACTATGCCCGCCGCTTGCAGCCACTCTTTGAGCGCTTCCGCGATCACTGGACCTTCCTGGGCGTGCTCAACCCGCGCGAGATGGCAGTGTTCTTTTCTGCCTGCGACATGGTCGTGGTGCCCAGCCTCAATAGCACCGAGTCATTCGGGCTGGTGCAGGTGGAGGCGATGCTGTGCGGCACGCCGTCCATCGCCAGCAATTTGCCCGGCGTGCGCGTGCCGCCGCAGAGCACCGGCATGGGCGAGGTCGTGCCGGTTGGCGATAGCCGGGCATTGGCCGATGCCATCGTTCGCATCCTGGACAATCGCAAGCGGTACGTGCGTCCGCGTGGCGAGATCGAGGCGATGTACAGCACGCCACGCACTGCCGAGCTGTACGAGCAACTGTTCCAAGAGTTGGTCGCGGAAAAACAACGCCGCTCCATCACTCGCCAAGGACTTGCGTTGCCTGAACACATCAAGGCGGGAAAGACATAGGCCGTTCATAGAGTCGGAAGGTTCACAGGTCAGCCTCATATCCAAGCCTAGGCAAATAATGGTCACTTTGCCCAGTCAATTTGGGAACAGTTGGATGTCGGCATAGACCCTGACAATCCTGACTTGAGTCATGTCATGTCCAAAGTTCATCGAGTGTTGCGGCCAAGCGGACACTTTGTTTTCTCAGTGCCCACCTACTCGCGCGCAAACTTGTTGGTCGCTGGGTCATCTGGCCGTGGCGACCACGTTTTGCATTAGAAGAGGCTGTGCTTGCGCCTCTGGCAGCCGAAAACGATCCGCCCGGAGCAACTTTTGTTTCTTCGTAGCAAGAAAGGACTAGATGATTTTGGTGCTTCGATTATTCTACTATCTTCGATCTATCTTCACTCTGTTAACAGGCATCACCAACTGGCCGACGGTTATCGCTGCGTTTGTTGGTTTGCCCCTGGAAAAACCATTTGCAATTCAACTGCGTTCCACTGGTCTCCGTTTTAAGGTGCGCAGCCCGATGGACATTTGGATTGTGAAGGAGACTTGCCTAGATCGAGACTATGAGCGCATCAGCGTACCGATTCAAAATGGCTGTAAAGTGGTAGACATCGGTGCAGGGGTGGGAGACTTTTCCATTGATACAGCTCGATGCAATCCACTCGGCATCGTTCATGCCTATGAGCCTTTTTCTGGCTCGTTCGAATTGCTCAAGCAGAACGTGCTTCTGAACCATATGGAGAACGTAATGGCTTTTCCCGAGGCTATCAGTGATCACGCTGGCACACTGCAGCTTGAATTGTCTGGTGCCGCAGTACAACATAGCACAGCTCGCACTGTCCTTGAGCAAGGCTCCGTGGCCGTGCCCGCCATTACGCTGAGTAAAGTCTTGTCTCGGCTCGAAGGTGGCCGGTGTGACTTGCTCAAGATGGATTGCGAGGGAGCAGAGTACGGAATACTGATGAACTCGGGCGACGACTGTTGGCCCTGCATTGGACAGATCGTGATGGAATACCACGACGGAGTGACATCGTTTTCACACCAGGATTTGGCAGCGTTTTTCGAAAAGCGCGGCTTCAAGGTGCGGAGCTTTCCAAGTAAGGTTCAAAGAGACCTGGGATTCCTACATATCTTGATGGAGCCGAAGGATTCATGAAGGTATCGGTTTGGCGCAGACCTCTGCTCGTGTTGACCGCATCTGGCTTTGTATGTCTAGGCCAGTATTATCGTTTGTACCTTCAGCAATATCCCTGGGATGCGTTTGCCTTCTTCGTGACGGGAGGCATACTATTCGCGTTGACGCTGCGTAAAACTGAAATATCACCGCCAATTTCCTCTGTGGGTGTGTTACTTGCTGATCAGGCAAGACCTCGCTGGTGGTTGATTCCCATTTCGGTCGCGTTGGCTGTATTGGCGTGGCAACAATCATCTCACAACACATTTACCTTCCTAGGCGTAATGACTTGGTGGGGAGCAATCCTAGCATTTGTGATTGCATTCTGGAGCTGGCGGCCAATTCATATGCGGTGGGGCGTAATAATAGATCGCGTCGGCATTGCATGGCAGGTGAAATGGAATACACTGGCAGTCATTGGGCTGATCGTGCTAGCTGTCTTTGTCCGCCTTTACAGATTGGATAGTGTGCCGCCCGAAATGAACAGTGACCACGTCGAAAAACTGTATGATGTGTACGATGTGTTGAACGGCGCAACCCCGATTTACTTTGAGCGCAACACCGGGCGCGAGCCAATGCAGTTTTATCTCGCCGTCGCCATCATCAAGCTATTCAACACCGGCCTCACGCACTACAGCCTCAAGCTCACCAACGTCTTTATGGGCGTGTTGTCGGTCATCGGCGTGTATCTGTTAGGACGCGAACTCGGCGGCAAGCGGCTAGGGCTGGTGGCCGGATTCTTTGCTGCCGTGTCCATCTGGCCGGTCGCCACCAGCCGCATCGGACTGCGCTATCCGTTTGCGCCCGCGTTCACCTCTCTCGCGCTGTGGTCGCTGTGGCGCGCGCTGCGACGCGGAGGCCGCAACGACTGGCTGATCGCTGGGCTGATTCTTGGGCTGGGCCTGCACGGTTACACCGCGTTCCGCCTCATGCCAGTGGCCGCTGTTGCCATGATCGGCCTGCATGCGCTGGCGCGCCGGGTAGACGTGCTCCTCAACTGGAAGCGCTGGCTGGTGAACGTCACGTTGTACGTGGCAGTGGCGGCTCTCGTCTTTTTGCCCTTGGGGCACTATATGGTCGAAAAGCCCGACATGTTCTGGTATCGCACGCTCACGCGTGCGGCTAACGTCGAGCGTCCGCTACCGGGCGAGCCGTTGCAGTTGTTCGAGACGACCTTTTCCAGAACGCTGGGCATGTTCAACTGGTACGGCGACGAGGTATGGGTCTGCACCGTGGCACGCGCGCCGGCCATAGACGTGATCAGCGGCGGGTTGTTGCTCCTTGGCGTCGTCTATGCACTCTTTTATCTCAGCCGCAAGCGCGGCTTGTTAGCAGCACAGCTTCTCATCGGTGGACCGATCTTGCTCTTGCCTTCGGTGCTGAACCTGGCCTTTCCCAATGAAAGCCCCAGCGTCACTCGCGCCGGAGGAGCGATGCCCATCGTCGCCGTGTTGATCGCACTGGCCCTGCTTCACCTCGCAGGCGAAATCAAGAGCAGCCTCGGAAGCAAGATCGGGCCAATCGTCACGGGCATGCTGATAACGGCGCTCCTTGTCAGTATGGCGGCGATCAATTTTCAACGCTACTTTACGACCTATTTCACCAACTATCGCCTTTCGGCCATGAACACGCGTGAAGTATCGGATGCAGTGCGCGACTATGTCGGAAGTATAGGTGATTTCAATCAAGTGTACTTGAAGGGCTGGCCGCACTGGCTGGATGCGCGCGCGCTGGCGCTGCAGGTGGCGGGAAGGCCGGGCTGGGAGACGACGAACGTCACGCTCGACCCGCAGGAGGTGCTGAAACTGCCCGGCGACTCTTCTTCGCCCCGGCTGTACATTTTGCATCCTGCCGACGTGGAAACACTCGACATCTTGCGCCGCGCCTTTCCGAACGGCTGGACACGCGCCAACCACTCGGCTACGCCAGGGCACGACTTTGTTTTCTTTTTTGTGCCGGAGCATAATTGACAAGTGATCCAGGCTGCCTGTGAGCGTGTATAATTTGCGATGTTTCGATGGACGACGCTGACCTGATCCAACGCTGCCAATCTGGGGACGCGCACGCCTGCGCTGATCTGTATCAGCGCTGGTGCGGCGACGTCTACCGGCTGGCGTATGGCATCTTGCGCCAGTCGCAGGACGCGGAAGAAGTAACACAGGACGTGTTCGTCTACGCGCTCAGTCGTTTGAGAAATTACGATCCGAACAAGTCAGCCTTTCGCACATGGCTTTACACCATCACCATCAGCCGAAGCCGCAACAAGCTGCGGCGCAAATGGCTGCCCACCGTCGAGCTGGATGAGTGGAGCGAAAGTGACGCGGAGCGCGGTGAGGCGGCAAGACCGGCAGAAGATTTGACAGAGATACACGCCGAGCAAGCTCGCGTCTGGGAGGCGCTGGGTAAACTTGCGCCAAAACTGCGCGAGGCGGTCGTGCTGCGTTACTTTGAGAATCTCACGTACCCGGAGATTGGGGAAATCTTGAAATGCCCGATGAGGACGATCCAGAGCCGGGTGCGGCTGGCGCACCAGGAACTGAAAAAGTGGTTAGTGGAAAGTGGTTAGCCCACCGGGGGCTTTCAGCACTGGCAAAACGGAGCAAGTGGTATGAGCAAACACTTGGGCAATGAACTGATTGATTACGCCTGGGACACACTGACGCCACAGGAGCGTGCAGAGGCCGACACTCACTTGTGCGAGTGTGCCGATTGCCGCACAGAATTGGAGCAACATCAGGCACTTACTCGCAAGCTTGCCAGGACTGTTCCGACGCTGGCGCCACCCGTGCCGGACAGCGTGCGCGGTGGTTGGGCGGACGTTGCCGCGCGCGTCCCTCAATTGCGCCCGACGTCCGCCTCCCGGCGTCACGGGTTGCCTGGCTTTGTCGCGGTCGGATTGGCAATGTCCGCAGCGGCGGCAGTCCTTGTCGCCGTGATGGCGCAAGCATGGCTGTATCAGCCGCCGCTCGACGTTACGGCGGTCGTGGCAAGTTCCACCCCGACCGCCTCAGCCACCTGCACGCCGGAGCGCGCGACTCTCGCCACGCCTGTGAGTTGGATGTATGTTGCTCGGCTGCCATCGCCGCGGCCACTGCCCGTCGCCGCCACTGCCAAACCTTGACGTTGGAATAACGTGACCATGCAAAATGTGAATACTCCGCGCACCCCAAGCCGCCGAGAAGACGCCATCCTGGCGTTTGTGTTTCTTCTGGCGATTGCCGCCGCTTTTTACTTTCGTTTCGTTGGCCTGAACTGGGACGCAGGCCAACACCTCCACCCTGACGAACGCTTCCTCACCATGGTCGAAACCGGCATCGCGCCGGTCAAGAGCCTGGGCGAGTTTTTCGACTCGGCCAAATCGTCGCTCAACCCGGTCAATCGCGGGTATGGGTTCTTTGTCTATGGCACACTGCCGATTTTCGTCGTGCGGTACGTAGGCGAATGGCTCCAGGAAACCGGCTACGATCAGATCACCATGGTCGGACGGCAGTTGAGTGCACTAGCTGATCTCGGCGCGCTGCTGTTCTTGTTCGTAATGGCGCGCCGACTCTACAACGATCGCGTGGCTGTGCTGGCTACAGTACTTTCGGCAGCGGCGGTCTTGCCGATTCAGCAAGCGCACTTTTTCACGGTGGACACCTTTGCCAACTTTTTCGTCGTCGCTGCGTTTTTCTTTATCCTGCGAGCGTCGAGCCAAGGCCGCTGGCGCGATTTTGCGGCGAGCGGGCTGGCCGTGGGCATGGCTGTGTCGTGCAAGGCCAATGTGTGGCCGGTGGCGGGATTCGTGGCGCTGGCAGCCGTGATGTCTTGGTCGCGCGATGAAAGGACGCGCAGTCGGCCCGAGGCCGCTATCCTCCAGTTGATGTTGGCAGGAATACTTGCGGCACTCGCGTTCCGTGTGTTTCAGCCGTATGCCTTCCAAGGTCCCAACATCTGGAACGTCGGACTAGAGTCGCGCTGGCGCGCGAACATGACCGAAATCCAGCAGCTTGTGAGCGGCGACCGCGATGTGCCCTTTGGCCATCAATGGACGGATCGCGCGCCCATCATCTTCCCGTGGACGAACATGGTCGTGTGGGGCATGGGCTTGCCGCTGGGACTGGCCGCGTGGATTGGCTGGGCATGCGTGGGTTGGGAGATTGTCTCTCGCAAGCGCTGGCGCGAGCACCTGCTGCCCTGGCTGTGGGCTACGGCGTTCTTTGTTTATCAAGGCGCGCAGTGGGTCAAGTCCATGCGCTATGTCTTGCCCGTGTATCCATTCTTTATTTTGTTTGCAGCTTACTGGCTGTCAAATTTCAGATTTCGAACACTTGCACCGCACGCAAGTGCAGGTGTCTCTGATTTCAGATTGGGCAAAAAGACGGCGGCAGTTCTCACCACACTGGTTGTGGTCGGGACACTGGCCTGGGCGTGGGGGTTCACCCGCATCTACACGCGGCCCGTCACGCGCATTACAGCTTCGCGTTGGCTTTATGAGCATGTGCCGACGGCCGCTACGCTCCACTACTCGGCCGACTCACACGAACAGGTTCTGCAATTCGCTCTTCCCAATCTTGTGACCTACAGCATGGGTCAACCTGCCACGATTTTGTTCCGCGTGCCCGTGACGGCCACGGTCGAATCCATCACCATGAATTACCTGGCCGATCCGAACATGGGCCCGGGTCCAGAGACGTTTCGTGTGGTCGTGGCGGACGATCCTTTTGGCAACACGGCCTTGGCGCGCGCCGAACTGACGGCGAATTTCGCAGAGGGTGGCAATACGCGAGGAAATTCGTACACTTTTAATCTCCCGCCCGCCGTGTTGAATCCGGGGCGCGATTACTGGTTCATCAGCACAGTCGTAGCAGGCGGCCCGGTCGTCGCCAACACGAGCTTTATCGGCAACGAGCATTGGGACGATGGCCTGCCCGTTCGCCTCGACGGCAAGGATGGCTTTAGCATTTACAAGGGCGTCGAGTTTCAGAACTATGCCGAAGACGAGCCGGGCAAATTGCCGCTGATGATCTCGTGGCTCACGCAAGCCGATTACATTGTGCTTTCGAGCAACCGCCTGTATGGCTCCATCCCGCGTTTGCCGCTGCGCTACCCGATGACGTCGGAATATTACCGCGCGCTGTTCGATGGACGCTTGGGCTTTGAAAAGGTCGCCGAGTTCAGCTCGTATGTGAACATCGGGCCGTTCTGGTTCCCCGACCAGGAAAGCACCGAGGCGTTGGGCGTGGTCAATCCATTTGACAAGCTGCCGGGGCGCATCAACATTCCTGTGCCGCCTGCCGAAGAAGCCTTTAGCGTGTACGACCATCCCCGCGTCGTCATCTTTCGCAAGACGCAAGACTTTTCACCGGACAAAGCCGTGCAGGTGCTTGGCAAGTACGATCTTTCGCAGGTGACCAGGCTGTGGCCCAAGCAAGCTACCGCCGCGCCCACCGCGCTCATGCTCGATCAAGACGTGTGGGCCGAGCAACAACAGTCTGGCACCTGGTCGGATATCTACAACCGCGACGGCCTGCTCAATCGCTTCCCCGTGTTGGGAATGGTGGCTGTCTGGTTGCTGGTTGCAATGATGGGCGCGTTGGCCTGGCCCATCATCGCGTTCGCGTGGCCCGCCCTGCCAGATCGGGGTTGGGGCCTGGCGCGCACGTTGGGCCTGCTCGTCGCCGCCTATCTGGCGTGGCTGGCAGCCAGCCTGCGTGTGCTGACCTTTGCCCGCGGTACGTTGCTCGGCGCGACGCTCATCCTCGCCGTCGTCGGCGTGATGTTGGCAGTCAAGCAACGCGCAGGGCTGGCTACATTCTTACGCCAGTCACGGACATTGATTCTGGCGGAGGAAGCCGTGTTCGCCGTCGTGTTTGTCATCTTCCTGCTCATTCGCTACGGCAACGGCGACCTGTGGCATTTCTACTTGGGCGGGGAGCGCCCGATGGATTTTGCGTACCTCAACGCGATACTCAAGACCAACTACTTTCCGCCGTATGACCCGTGGTTTGCGGGCGGGCAGATGAACTATTATTACTTTGGCTTTGTGCTGGTGTCGGCGCCGATCAAGCTGCTGGGCATCGTCCCCGCGCTGGCTTACAACATCGTGTTGCCGATGCTGGCGGCGTTGACGGCGGTCGGCGCGTTCTCGGTTGGATTCAATCTCTTCCAGGTCGCAAATCGCAAATCGGCAAATCAGCACATAGGCAAATCGGCAATTTGGGTTGGAGTATTGGCGGCGCTGTTCGTGGTGTTCATTGGCAACCTGGGCGAACTGCACCTCATCTACACCAAGCTGGGCGAGCTGGGCGCGTCACAATTCCGCAGCACGATTCCGGGGCTGGCCGGATCGGTGAGCGCACTGCGCGGGCTGTGGCTGATGCTGAGCGGCAAACCGTTG
>CAYGWJ010000359.1:0-3105 GCA_964353405.1 uncultured Anaerolineae bacterium | reverse complement strand
TCCAAGCAAAAGCGACATTTGAACTGCTGGTGTGACAAAATCTCGGCTGGCAAGAGGCAAAAACAGCTTGGATTTAGAACGCATGGTCTAGAGATTTTGTCACACCTAACGTTGCGATGTCAACTTTGCCGGTACTCTGATGCTACGGCCTTTTGCACCAGAAACCAGGTTAGCGTTAACTCTTGTGCTCTGAAAGGAGGCGTGCTGTGGAATTCTATTTTCGGCGATCCTATCGCGGCCCGGTCAAGGCGATTCTGCTCGATTGGGCCGGCACGACGATGGACTATGGCTGTTACGCGCCGGCCGTCGTCTTTATTGAGGTCTACAAGCGCAAGGGAGTGCCCATCACCATTGACGAGGCGCGTGCACCGATGGGCGCACACAAAAAAGTGCACATTCGCAAGATCTCGCAGATTGAATCCGTCCGGCAACGCTGGCAAGAAAAGCATGGCCGCCTGCCTGACGAAGACGATGTCGAGGCGATGTTTCAAGATTTCGTCCCTTTGCAGTTGGCGTGCCTGGCCAACTATGCCGACCTGATCCCCGGCACGCTGGAGGCCATCGCCAAATTCCGCCGCCGCGGGCTCAAAATCGGCTCGACCACAGGCTATATGCGTGAGATGATGGATATTCTGCTGGCGGAAGCCCAAAAGCGCGGCTATGAGCCGGACTCGACCGTCTGCGCGGCGGATGTGCCGGCTGGACGCCCTGCCCCTTACATGGTTCTGCAGAACATGATCAACTTGCAGGTCTATCCGCCTGAAGCCATCCTCAAGGTGGACGACACCTTGCCCGGCATTGAAGAGGGCTTGAACGCGAACATGTGGTCCATCGGTTTGGCAAAAACCGGCAACGAGATTGGATTGACCGAGGCCGAGATCCATCAACTCGATCCGCAAGTGTATCAATCGAAATTGGAGCGAGCCTATACGCGCATGGCCCAGTCTGGCGCGCACTATGTTGTGGATGGCATCTGGGAGCTCGATCCCCTGATTGACGAAATCAACGAGCGGCTCAAGCGCGGCGAGCGCCCCTGAGCGGAGGTGAGCTCATGCCAACTTTTTTGGATTGGATGGAGCGTGCCACCACCGGCCCGATCCTCACCGAGGATGACTTTTACCTCACATTCCTCATTCCGAACATTCGAAAAGCGGTAAAGGAGTAGGCCCATTGAGTCATAGAGAGGACCTTGCGAAGGTTCGAATCTTTATCATCTCGCCCACCCGGCAATGAGTACCAGGCCTGCGGTGATGAAAAAAGCACCGGTGAGGCGCACGGCCACGCCTTGTTCTTTGTAGATGATAAACGCCATGATCGCGCCGAGGACAATGCTAAACTGCCGGAAGGCGACAATGTAGCTGGCATAGGGAGAAAGTTGATAAGCCCAAAGGATCAACCCGTAAGCCACAAAACTGAGCAGTCCCGCCGGGATGGCAAGTCTCCACTCCATGCTACCCGGCCTTTGCTGGCCCGGCTTGGACAAGCGCAACAGCAAACTATACGGTAAATAGGAAATCGTGAAATAAAAGTACCCGTAACGAGCCGCCGTGTCCGGCCCTTGCTGAACGACTTCGGCCGCGATTTTGTCGAGCAGAGTATAGCCAACCGTGCCCAACGCGGCAAGAAGCATCCACAGTGTTGAACGGTTAAAGTATCGCCGCAGGCTCAAGTCCCCAAACGAACGGCCGGGAACAAGGACACACCCGCCTGCCACCAGCAGGATGCCCAGCCATCCTATCGGCGTCAGGTATCTCCCTCGCAACACATCGCCCAGCGCCACAAAGACCACGGGCAATGAGCGCGCCACGGGATAAACCACGGTAAAGTCCGAAGATTCAAAGGCGCGCGCGAGAAAAAAGAGATACAACCCGGCGCTGAACCCTGAGCCGATGACACACAGCCATGCCGTGAGTGTAAGCGAGCGCGCGACCACTTCGCTCCAGACCGCCGGTATAAACCCCACCACCGCGATAGTGATGAGCATCTTGGCGTAAAAAGTGCTTTCGGAGCGGCCATAGCGGGCAATCAGGTTCCAGCTCGCATGCATGAAGGTGGAAAACAAAACCATGACGATGACGAAAAAGCTCATGGTCTGCTCGCTTTAGAGTCCAGCCTCAAATCAACTCGCCCACATTCGCAATCAAACCATCGGCGTGAGGAGCGAAAAGCTCCGCCGGGGTAACGCCCGATAACACTCCAACGTTACCCCTGGCAAGTCCCAGGGGTCAGCGTGCCTCCCTTGTCAAAGACGACCAGGGAAAACCTGGGCCGGCCCGTCTCTGCGCGCCAAGATTCAGGCATCAAGCCGGGCATAGCGGTTGGCGAAATAGAGCAGCGGCTGGCGGCTTTCGTCAAAGCCGATGGCCTCGACCTGGCCGAGGAAAAGCGTGTGGTCGCCGCCGTCGTGAGTGGCAATCACCCGGCAGTCGTACCACGCGAGCGAACCTTTTAGGATAGGCGCGCCGGTCGCCTCAACATGATAGGGGACGCCTTCAAAATCGTCGTTGACGAGGGGCGCGCGCGCGGCGAAACGCTCGGAGAGGAATTCCTGGTCCTCGCTCAGGATGTTGACGGCAAAGAGGCCGCTTTCGGAAATCATGTCGCGCGAAGTTGTCTCGTTGGCGAGCGAAACCAAAACCAGCGGTGGATCGAGCGACACGGCGGTGAACGCGCTCACCGTCACGCCATGCAGGCGTCCGTCGAGCGCCGTCGTCACCGCCGCCACGCCGCTGGCGAACAAGCCGCGCATCTTGCGCATGGCTGCGTCGGTGATGGCGATGGATAATATATCCCGCCTCGAATCCTTTTCCATCAAGCTGCACCGTCCACCATCTGCGCTAGGGTCTGCCGCCCACGTTCGGTTCGATCAAAATCGCCGTCGAGGCTCACAAGGGTCAGGTTGTATTTCTCTGCTTTATTCTTGAATTCTCCAATCGGAAATCTTGTGTTCAAGTTCTACTGACGTATACTCAGAGTACCGGCAAAGTTGACATCGCAACGTTAGGTGTGACAAAATCTCTAGACCATGCGTTCTAAATCCAAGCTGTTTTTGCCTCTTGCCAGCCGAGATTTTGTCACACCAGCAGTTCAAATGTCGCTTTTGCT
>CAYGWJ010000358.1:0-13957 GCA_964353405.1 uncultured Anaerolineae bacterium | reverse complement strand
GGGAAGAAGGCACCTAGCTCATAGCAGATGGCTAATAGCAGATGGCTCATGGCAGATGGCAGATAGCAGATGGCAGATGGCAGATAGCAGATGGCTTATAGCAGATGGCTCATGGCAGATGGCTCATGGCAGATGGCTTATAGTAGATGGCGTATAGCAGATGGCAGATAGCAGATGGCAGATAGCAGATGGCTAATAGCAGATGGCTTATCGCAAATGGCCGAAGGTAGAAGACATGGTAATAGTTTAGTGCGAGGCTAGAATGCCATTCCGCTTTGAAAGCTTGGAAATCTGGCACAAGGCTAGAGCATACGCGACGAAGGTGTATGCTGTCACAGCCAAGTTCCCACGCCATGAAGATTATGGGCTGAGATCGCAGATGAACCGCGCCGTCAATTCCGTCGGTCTCAACATTGCGGAAGGTTCAGCCAAGAGCACCAACAAGGCTTTTGACTATCACCTTGAAATCGCCGTTGGTTCAACTTTTGAAGTCGTCGGCGCGTCTTTCTTGTCCCTGGATCGTGGCTACATCACCGAGCAAGAACAACACGATTTGTATGACGACGGCGAGCGGCTCGGCAAGAGCATCAACGCTTTCCGCAACGCTCTTGGCCGATAGCGGATGGCATATAGCGGATGGCATATAGCGGATGGCATATAGCAGATGGCATATAGCAGATGGCATATAGCGGATGGCAGATAGCAGATAGCAGATGGCTGATAGCGGATAGACCATCTGCTATCCGCTATCTGCTATCCGCTATCGGCTATCTGCCATCCGCTATCGGCTATCCGCCATCGGCTATCTGCTATCCGCCATCCGCCATCCGCCGTTTTGCGGTATAATCGGATCGTTTGCGACATTCGTCACGGAGTGGTCTTTGCGCGCGCTCATTACAGGTGTAGGGGGCTTTGCGGGCAGTCACTTGTCCGACGCTTTGCTCAACCAGACTGACTGGCAAGTCTCCGGTTGCGTGTTGCCGGGGTGGGACTGCTCTCAGCTCGACCGGCGCGTGGCGTGCGTCGAGTTGAACCTGCGCGACCGGCTGGCCGTGCGGGCGATGCTAGAGCGCTCGGCTCCCGATGTGATCTTTCACCTGGCTGCGCAATCCTACGTTCCTGTTTCATGGGATGACCCGTGGGATACGCTCGAAAACAACATTCGCGCTCAAGCGAATCTGCTGGATGGATTGGTCAAGCTGGACGCCAAGCCGCGCGTGGTCGTGATCGGTTCGAACGAGGAATACGGGCTGGTGCGCCCGGAAGATTTGCCGCTCCGTGAGGACAGTCCGCTGCGACCCAACAATCCCTATGCCGTGAGCAAGGTCGCGCAAGATTTGCTGGGGCTGTCGTACTTTCAGAGCCACCAAATACCGGTGCTGCGCGTGAGGCCATTCAATCACATCGGCCCGCGCCAGGGTGAGAGTTTTGTTGTCTCGTCCTTTGCCAAACAAATCGCGATGATCGAGGCGGGCCATCAGGAGCCCGTCATTCGCGTGGGCAACCTTGCGGCGCGGCGCGACTTTACCGACGTGCGTGATGTTGTGCGCGCCTATTACCTTGTTGTCACGCAGGGCCAGCCGGGCGAGGTGTATAACATAGGCTCCGGCCGCTCGCGTTCCATTCAGGAAATCCTGGACCGCCTGGTGAGTTTTTGCCGCGTTGCCGTGCGCGTGGAGCAAGACCCGGCGCGGATGCGCCCGTCGGATACACCGGAGATTCGGTGCGACGCAGGCAAGCTGCGTGCGGCGACGGGTTGGGAGCCAACCATCCCGCTGGAACAGTCACTCCGCGATGTGCTCGACGATTGGCGCGGGAGAATCACAGCTCAAACGGCTGGATAGAGGAGAAACTTGGGTAACAGGACAGCGCTCATAACCGGAGTCACAGGCCAGGATGGAAGTTATCTGGCCGACTTTATGCTTTCGCAAGGCTATCGGGTCGTCGGCATGGTGCGGCGCAGCTCGACCGTCACCTTTGACCGTATCCGGCACATTCAGGACAAGATAGAAATCGTGCAAGGCGACTTGCTCGACCTGACCTCGCTGGTGGACATTCTCCGCGAGCACAAGCCGAGCGAAGTTTACAACCTGGCGGCGCAGTCGTTCGTGCCGACCTCTTGGAAACAGCCGGTGCTGACAGGCGAGTTCACCGCGCTGGGTGTGACGCGGATGCTGGAAGCGGTCCGCATGGTGGACCCGACCGTTCGCTTTTACCAGGCCAGCTCGAGCGAGATGTTTGGCAAGGTGCAGCAAGTGCCGCAGACCGAAAAGACGCCGTTCTATCCGCGCAGCCCGTATGGGGTGGCCAAGGTGTATGGTCACTGGATCACGGTCAACTATCGCGAGAGCTATAACTTGTTTGCGTGTTCCGGCATTTTGTTCAATCACGAGTCGCCTCGGCGCGGCCTAGAGTTTGTCACTCGCAAGGTGACCCACACGGTCGCCAAGATCAAGCTGGGGCTGGCGAGTGAATTGCACCTGGGCAACCTGGATGCCAAGCGCGACTGGGGCTACGCGCCGGATTACGTCCGCGCGATGTGGCTGATGCTCCAGCAAGATCACCCGGACGACTACGTGGTGGCAACGGGCGAAGCGCACTCGGTGCGCGAGTTGTGTCAAGTCGCCTTTGATCGTGTTGGCCTGGATTGGCAGAAACATGTCGTCGTTGACCCGGCGTTCATCCGCCCGGCTGAAGTGGATCACCTGATCGGCAACCCGGAAAAAGCCGGGCGTGTGCTGGGTTGGGAGCCGAGCGTGACCTTTAATCAACTGGTCGAGTTGATGGTGGACGCCGACCTTGATGCGCTGCAAAAGAACGGGGTTTAGCGGAGCGAGCGATGAAGGAAGAGCTGATCGTTTTTGGGACGGATGGTTGGCGCGGCGTCATGGCCGACGACTATACGTTCGCCAACGTTCGCCGCTGCGCGCAGGGATTTGCCAGCTACCTCATACAGCATGGCGCGGGTGATGGCCCGGTGGTGGTGGGCTACGACAAGCGCTTTGCGAGCGAGCACTTTGCCGGCGCGTGCGCCGAGGTGCTGGCGGCCAACGGGCTGCGTGTCTGGCTGACCGATGACGCGACGCCGACGCCCGTGATCTCGTACGCGGTGCTGGATAAAAAGGCCGCGGGCGCGATCAACATCACGGCCTCTCACAATCCGCCGACCGACAATGGCTTCAAGGTGCGCGACCACCGTGGCGGCGCGATTGCCCCGGCCGGGCTGAAGGAAATTGAGGCCCTCATCCCCGAATCGTCAGGCGTCAAGCGCATGGGGCTGAAAGAGGCGCTGGGCCAGGGCCTCGTCACCGGGTTCGATGCGTCGGTGAGCTATCTCACCCACATCAAGGATTTGGTGGATGTCGAGCCGATCAAGAGCGCTGGTCTCAAGATCGTCGTCGAGCCCATGTGGGGCAACGGCGCGGGCTGGTTCACGCGCATCCTGTCAGGTGGCAAGACCGTCGTGACCGAGATTCATGCCGAGCGCAACCCGTCCTTCCCGGAGATGAAGCGCCCAGAGCCGATCCCGCCCAATGTCAACGTGGGCCTGCGCAGAACGGTCGAGTTGGGGTACGACGTGTGTCTTATCACCGATGGTGACGCCGACCGCATGGGCATCGGCGACGAGCACGGCCTGTTCGTCAACCAGCTTCAGGTCTTTGCGCTGTTGGCGCTGTATTACCTTGAAGTTCGCAAAGAACGCGGGCCGATTGTCAAGACCCTCTCTACGACGAGTATGCTCAACAAGCTCGGCAAGCTCTACGATGTGCCGGTGTATGAAACCGGTGTGGGGTTCAAGTACGTGGCGCCCATGTTTTTAAAAGTGGGCGCGATTTTAGGCGGTGAAGAGTCCGGCGGCTATGCGTTCCGCAACAACGTTCCGGAGCGCGATGGCATTCTCGGAAATCTATTGTTCCTTGATTTCATGGTGCGGACGGGTAAAAAGCCGTCTCAGCTTTTGGAATGGCTGTTCAGTAAAGTCGGCGCGCACTATTATGACCGGATTGACACCGAACTGCCTTCGATGGAGTTTCGTGTGCAGGCCGAAGCGCGGCTCAAGTCCGAGATGCCGGCGACCATTGCCGGGCTGCAGTGCGTGGGCAAGGACATGACCGATGGCTTCAAGTTCGTCATGGAAGATGGCGGCTGGCTGCTCGTCCGCTTCTCCGGCACGGAGCCCATCGTGCGCGTGTACACCGAGACGACGCAACAGGATAAGGTCAAAGCGATTTTGGGCGACGGACTCAAGATCGCCGGGCTGCGCTAGTGATCGAGCTGGTTGACTCGCACTGCCACCTGGATCAGCCGCCTTTTGATTCAGACCGTGAGGCTGTCATCGCCCGCGCGGCGGAACAGGGCGTCACAAGGCTGATTAATCCAGGCGTGGATTTGCCGTCGAGCCGTGCGGCGGTGGCGCTGGCCCGGCGCCATGCAGGCGTCTATGCTGCGGTTGGGGTACACCCGCACGATGCTAAAACGCTGGATGCGGCTGCACGGGTCGAGCTGAAAGCATTGGCACAAGCGACCAAGAGCGTGGCAGTGGGTGAGATCGGATTGGATTACTACCGCGATCTCTCGCCGCGTGACGTCCAACGGCGTGCGTTCGAGGCGCAGCTCGATCTGGCTGCGGAGCTTGACCTGCCCGTCATCGTCCACGACCGTGACGCGCATGCTGATGTTCTGGCAGTGTTGAGCAGTTGGAGTTTATCGCTCCACGCTCCACACTCTACGCTCAACGGCAAGTTGGGCGTGCTTCATTCGTTCAGCGGCGACGTGGCTCTGGCCAGGCGAGCGGCGGCGCTCGGATTTTACATCGGCATCAGTGGCCCGGTGACATACCCTGGCCTGCCCGCCAGGGCAGGCAAGAATGCCGAACAGACGCGCGGGGTCGCGCGGGCCGTCCCGATGGAGCAGTTGTTGATCGAGACGGACGCGCCTTACTTGACGCCGCAGCCCTATCGCGGTAAGCGGAACGAACCAGCTTATGTTCGCTTCGTGGCGCAGGCGGTGGCGGAGGCAAGGGGATTGACACTGGAGCAGGTGGCGGCACAGACCCTGGCAAACACCACCGCGCTGTTTGGATTGGCTGGCTGATTTTTCTTTTGAGCAAGGATAACATGGCAGGGCACTTTCAGATTTTCGAATCCATTCGGGACGACTTGGCGCGCGTCGAGGACAAGCTGCGTGAAAAGCCCAAGGTGGAATACGAGGTGCTTTCGGCGGCGATCGAGCACCTGCTGTCCAGCGGCGGCAAGCGTATTCGTCCTGCGCTGGTGATTCTTGCGAGTCGTCTCTATTCGCCCGAGATCGGATCGGAAGCTGTTGCGTTAGCCGCTGCCGTGGAGATGCTGCACACGGCGTCGCTTGTCCACGATGACTTGATTGACGGCTCGCTCTTACGGCGCGGCATTCCCACTCTTAACGCGGCCTGGACGCCCGGCGCAACCATCTTGACCGGCGACTATTTGTTCGCTCGCGCCGCTGACCTGGCAGCTCAGGCGGGCAGCCTGCGAGTGATGCGTGTGTTTGCCGACACACTCATGGTCATCTGCACGGGCGAGCTCAAGCAACAGTTTAGCGACCTGCAGACTCGCACACGCCGCGACGATTACTATGCCCGCATCTATGCCAAGACGGCTTCGCTCCTGACGCTGGCGACTCTGGCCGCCGGGATGTTGCGGAATGCGCCCGAAGAGCAAGTGGCTGCCCTGCGCGAGTACGGCTACAATTTGGGTATGGCTTTCCAGGTGGTAGATGACGTGCTCGACTTTGTGGGCGATCAGATGCACATGGGCAAGCCGGTGGGCAGCGACCTGCGGCAAGGCCTTGTCACGCTGCCTACGCTGTGCTACCTGGAGGAACATCCCGGCGATCCATTGATGGTTCGCATCCTTCAGAACGGGCGCGGCAGTGACGAAGACATTCGCCAGGCTGTGAGCGCCATAAGAGATTCGGGCGCGATTGACCGCGCGCTGGCGGAGGCGCGCGACCTGGCCCGCCGCAGCGTGGCGGCGCTTTTACCCCTGCCGGCCGGTCCGCCGCGCCAGGCGATGGAGGACCTGACGGATTTCGTCGTCCAACGGCGAACATAGCGTGACCAGAATCCAGACGGCGGCTTCCAAGCCGCCGTGATGTTTGCGGAGAGTACCGCCGGAAGCACATGATTGATCTTTCAGTCGTCATTCTCAATTGGAACGTGCGTGACCTGTTGCGGCAGTGCCTGGGATCAGTGGCCCGTGATGATGGCTTTGCCACTCGGCATCCGCCGCTGTTCACAGAGATCATTGTCGTAGATAATGCGTCGAGTGACGGCTCTGTCGAGATGGTGCGCACCGAGTTCCCCGCTGTGCGGCTCATCGTCAATGCAGCCAATCGTGGCTATCCCGGCGGAAACAACGACGGCATCGTCGCCGCCCAAGGGCGTTACGTCTTGATTTTGAACCCGGATACGCAGGTGGTGGGCGACGCGCTCTCGGCGCTCGTCGCCTATGCCGATGCGCATCCGGACGTGGGCGTGGTTGCGCCTCAACTGCTGAATGCGGATGCAAGTGTGCAGGCGTCGCGCCGCCGCTTCCCGACGATGATGACGGCGTTGTTTGAAAGCACCTGGCTGCAATCTGTCGCCCCACGCGGCGTCTTGCGCGATTACTATATGCTTGACCGAACCGACGACGAAACGCAGCAGGTGGATTGGGCGGTGGGCGCGTGCCTCCTGGTGCGGCGCGAGGTGATAGATCAGGTCGGCGCGCTGGACGAGGGTTTCTTTATGTACTCGGAAGAGATGGACTGGTGCCGCCGCATCAAGCAAGCAGGTTGGAAGATTGTCTACCTGCCCAAGGCGCAGGTCATTCATCACATGGGTAAGAGCAGCGATCAGGTGACGGCTCAACGGCACATCTATTTTCAAACGAGCAAGGTGCGCTATTTTCGCAAGCATCATGGCAAATGGGCGGCGACCTTGTTGCGAATGGCGCTGCTGGCGATGTACGTGTGGCAGCTCGTGCTGGAAGCTGCGAAAGCTTTGATCGGCTCCAGGCGCGAGCTGCGCCGTGAGCGCGTCCGCGCCTACTGGCAGGTGCTTCGGTCGGGGCTGGCATGAAGATTGGGCTGGTGACGGGCGAGTATGCGCCGATGCAGGGCGGCGTGGGCGATTTCACGCGCGAGGTGGCCCGGGCCATGGTCGCTTTGGGCCATGCGGTCCATGTGATCACAGGTCGCAGGCCGCAGGTCGCCGATGTTTCGTCGCAGGATAGCGGCCAGGATGGCGGCCAGGATGGCGGCATACAGGTCGAGCGCGTGATAGATGGGTGGAGCTGGAGATGTTGGCGGGCATTGAGTGACGAGTCCAAGCGGCTTGGCCTACAAGTGGTCAACCTTCAATTTCAAACGGCGGCTTACAACATGCACCCGGCCATCAACTTGTTGCCGCTGGCTCGTCGCATCCATCCGCTGATCCGTTGGCCCCGTCTGTTGCCCATCGTCGTCACCTTTCACGACTTGCGCGCGCCCTACCTCTTTCCCAAAGCCGGGCCGTTGCGCCGCCAGGTCGTTCTCGCGCTTGCCCGCCACGCCGATGCGGCCATCGTCACGAATCAAGAAGACGCACTGGACCTGCAATCTGCCCTCAGCCATTCGCTATCCGCCATCCGCCATCCGCCATCCGCCATCCGCCATCCGCCATCCGCCATCTGCCATCCGCCATCTGCCATCCGCCAGATACCCATTGGCAGCAACATTGCGCCGTGCCTGCCAAAAGGCTACAACCGTGACGAGTGGCGCTCGCGATATGGGGTCAGGCCGGACGAGATGTTGGTAGGTTACTTTGGTTTTTTTCATCCACTCAAGGGCGGAGAGTCGCTCATCCGCGCGCTGGCGGAGCTGGTTGCAGAGGGACGCGCTGTCAGGCTGTTGCACATCGGCGGGCGCTCCGGCTCGTCGGACGCGGACACGAACGCAGCCTATGCGGCGCGCGTCGAGTCGCTGGCGCGCGAGCTGGGCGTGGCCGACCGCATGGCCGCAACGGGCTTTGTGACACCAGAGCAGGTCACGGCCAGCTTTTATGCTACGGATGTCGTTGCTTTGCCCTATGTTGAGGGAGCGAGCTTTCGCCACGGGACGTTTCACGCGGCCCTGGCGCACGGGCGCGCCATCGTGACCACGCGTCCGCCCGTTCCGCTTGAAGAGTTGTGTGACGGCGAGAACGTCTTGCTCGTTTCGACGGGCGATTCGCATGCGCTGGCAGACGGTATCCGCCGCACGATGCAAGACACGGCTTTGCGCGCCCGGCTGGAGCACGGCGCGACCGATCTGTCACAGTTGTTCACGTGGGATCGCATCGCGGCTCAGACGGTTCGAGTGTTTGAGCAAGCTATCGGTCGGCAGCAATGAGCCAACAGGCCTATGCGCCACCCTCCGGTCAGGCCGCGCGGCGAGGGCTCGCCGTTATGGTTGTGGCCTTTGTCGTCCTTGGCCTGATCTATAGCGGTGTCGTCCCGCTGTTCGAAGCGCCGGACGAGGTGTGGCATTTTGCTTTTGCCGACCACCTGGCCAAGGGTGGGGGGCTGCCCGTGTTTAAGGAGGACAAGTCCGCCTTTCTGCGCGAAGGTGGACAACCGCCTCTGTATTATGCCATCGTCGCGCTGGCGATTGCACCGTTTGACCGCGCGGATAGAGTACCGCTGAATGACTTTCCCGGCTGGGTGCGCTTCAACCCCAGTCACCCGGCCATCACGCCGGGCGCAACGAGCGACACTCTGAATGTCTTCGTCCACACTGCACGGGAAGACGCGTGGACGGGCAGCGTGCTGGCGGTTCACGTCGCACGGTGGGTCTCGCTCCTGTTCGGGGCGCTGACCGTCGTGGGTGTGTATTTCGCCGGTCGCGCCGTCACGGGCCGCGAGGACCTGGCGCTGTCCAGTGCGGCGCTCGTCGCCTTTATCCCACAGTTTGTGTTCATGTCTGCCTCGGTCAACAACGACAGTCTGATGGCCGCAACGGCGACGTGGGTCGGGGTGGCGGCGCTTTTAATTTCAAATTTCAAATTTCAAATTTCAAAACGGTACGCTGTTGGAACCGGCATCGTTCTTGGATTGGGTTTGCTTTCCAAACTGGGCGGCTTGATTTTACTTCCATTGGTCGGTCTTGCCGTGTTGATTCGCTGGTTGCGCAAGCCCTCTCTTTTGAGATTTGAACTTTGGTATTTGACCTTTGGCATCCTGGGCACGGCAGCGCTGGTGTCTGGCTGGTGGTTCATTCGCAACATGGCGCTGTACGGTGACCCGCTGGGGTGGAGCGTGTGGCTTTCCGACATCGGGGTGCGGACGCCGACACCAGCTCCCTGGCAGCTCGCGCCCGAATTCCCAGCGCTCTTTCGCACTTTCTGGGTCGAGCTACCCGGTTACCCATTGAGTGATGTGATTTACACCTTTTTGGCTGCGACTACCTTCGTTGCTCTGATCGGCCTGGTCAAATCTCAAATCTCAAACACCTGCACTGCGCGCAGGCGCAAGTGTCTCAAATCTCCAAATGGCAACCTGCGACCTGCGACTTGTTTGGAATTTGATATTTGGAATTTGACATTTATCCTCCTCTGGCTTGGCGTCGTCCTGGCGGCCGTGCTGCGTTACATGCAAACCACGCCGGCCGCTCAAGGGCGATTGCTTTTCCCTGCGCTGGCGCCGATTGGCGTGCTGATAGCGATGGGATTGGACGCTTGGTTTGGCGAGAAACGCGCCTGGCTGCCGGGCATGGCCGCAGGTGGATTGTTGATTCTGACGGTCGCCGCGCCCTTTGTGTTGATTCTGCCCGCGTTCGCCAAGCCTGTGATCGCCGGGTTGCCCGCCGATGCGCGGCCCATGCAGGCCCGCTTTGGCGACCGCGTCGAGCTGATCGGTGCGCGTTTATCCGATCACGTCGAGCCAGGCGGAACCTTGCGCGTGACGACATACTGGCGTGCGCTGCAAGACACCTCTAGCGATCAGCGTGTGCTGATTCGGTTGATGCGCCCCGACGGCTCGTCGGCGGGACAGCTCGACGCGACGCTCGGTACGAATCTGTATCCGACCAGGCTCTGGCGCTCGGGCCAAATCATCGTGGACGCGCATGACGTTCGCGCCGACGCCGATCTGCCTGTGCCGCTGGTGTTGCGGCTTCACGTCGGCGTGGGCGATGCAGCCGATCCATTGCTGCCGGTGACTGGGCCGCAAGCCTGGTCAAGTGGCGACGTAGCCGAGCTGGGACAGGTGCTGGTGAAGCGATGAGGAAACACGCCTGGGCCTATCTCGCTGCCGTCGTGCTGGTCTGGCTTTTCTTTGCGCAGGCGGTGGGCAACCTTTCGGCGCAATCGCCCGTGGTGGACGAGCCGTCACACCTTGCGCGGGCCATGGCGTATTGGCGCGTGGGCGACCTGCGCCTGCAACTCGGGCATCCGCCGTTGGTGCACGCGCTGGCCGGATTGCCCTTGCTCCTTGAGCCCAGTGTGCCGGATGTGTCAAGCTTGCCGGGCTGGCAAGCGCCTTTTGATCGCGAGACGCTCAACGGCCATGCGTTGTGGGATCCAGAGCGAGCTACTGACCGCATCGTGTTCCTGGCCCGCTGGACGGTGTTGATGCTGGCGGCGCTTTTGGGCGCGCTCATTTTTCGATGGGCCGGCGAGCGCTTTGGCCTGCGGGGGGCCGTCGCTGCGCTGTTCCTGTTTGCCTTCGATCCCAATCTGCTGGCGCATTCCGTCGTCGTGACCACGGATGTCGCCGTCACGTTTTTTATCTTGCTGGCCGTTTACTCATTCGACCGGTGGGCACGGCATCCGTCACGCCGTTGGCTGGCCATCTCTGGCATCGCCCTTGGCCTGGCGATGGGGACCAAGTTCTCAGCCATCATCCTTCTGCCAGTCCTGGGCCTGCTGGCCTTGTACGCAGGCTGGCGCGAGCGGCGCATCTTGCCCAGGCTCCTTGGGCTGGCGGCGATATTTGTCATCGGCGCAGTTGTGGTGTGGGCCGTGTACCGTTTTGAAGTCGGCCCGTTCGATTCGCCCCCCATCACCGTTCCCGCGCCGACTCTGTGGAATGGCCTGCTGCGCGTCAAGGAGCGCGACGAGGAAGGGCGCATTGCGTTCTTGCTGGGCCAGATATCGCCCAAAGGCTGGTGGTACTATTTTCCGGTTGCCTTGGCTGTCAAGACACCCTTGCCAACGCTGCTCTTGCTCGGCGCGGTCGCGATCCACGGACTGGTGTCAATCTATCATTGGATGAGGTCAGGCCACCCGGAGGAACTCGGACGGCACATCGGGCTTGCGCTCGCATTGGTGCTTTTGCCGCTGGCGTATTTTGCCGTCAGCCTGCGCAGCACACTCAATATCGGCTACCGGCATATTTTGCCGGTGCTGCCCTTTTTTTTCATTGTGATTGCTGGACTGCGGATCACACGTCAGGCCCCCGCAAGAACACGGGGACAAGCCCCCGCAAGAGCACAGGAGCGCGTGGCGCAAATCGCCGGCCTGCTGCTGGCGGCCTGGCTGGTTGCCGGAGCCGCTTCCGTCTATCCGGATCATCTGGCGTATTTCAACGAAGCTGCGGGTGGGCCGGATAACGGCTATCAAATCCTGGCTGACTCGAACCTCGATTGGGGACAGAACATCAAGCGGCTCAAGCTATGGCTCGAAGCACGTCACATCGGCCCGGTGCGCCTGGCCGCGTTCACGGGCAGCGTGCCGGAGCGATACGGCCTCCAGGTGATCAAGTTACCGGGGCCGTACGAGCCGCCGGACGCATACGGCTTCCAACGCTTTGCGCCCGCGCCGGGCGTATACGCCATTGGAGCATCGAGCTGGCAAGGTCTGCGCCTGGATAACCCTGACACTTTTGATTGGTTCCGTCGTCAAAAGCCAGTTGCGCGCATCGGTCACTCGCTCTTTGTGTATCAAGTGCCCGAATCGCCTGCAACGGAAAAATGGGCTGCGGTCTGCTATGCGCCCGACGGCCCGGTTGACGGCGATGGATTGGCGGCCGGCCTGGGTCGCACAGACCTGCGCTCGATTTTCTTTGATTGCCGCAGCTCATGGGTCTATGTGCATGATGGCGGGCCAGGGTATTACGTCGTTCCGGCGCACGGCGACCCGACGATTGCGAGCGAGATGCTGTTGGGCCGCGCGACGCCGGTCTATCACGACCGGGGCAACCCGGTCATGTTTAAGGACGAGCCGGGCTTGACGCTTTACCGGTGGGAGGGCGAGGCGGACGCGGCCGCCAGGCTGGCGGGATTGGCCAGGCCACCCGGCGGCGCTTTCGACTTTGGGGTGGCCTCGCTCATCGGTTACGAGCTGAGCCGTGGGCCTATCAAGCCGGGGGGTGTCATTTCCATCACAACGTGGTGGCGCGCCAACTCTCCCGGTGAGGTCTTGCTTTCGTCCTATTCGCATTTGATGAACGGCGAAATCCTGGAGGCCAGCGGCGATGGGCTGGGTATGCCGCCGCAGATGTGGCAGAGTGGCGATGTGATCGTCCAGCGGCACGTGCTCAAGCTGCGCGGCGATTTGCCGCCGGGCGACTATACGCTGCACATCGGGTTGTACCTTACGCCGGACGGCCCGCGATTGCCACTCAAGATCAACGGGCAATTGGGCGACGAACATCCCATGTTGACCGCGCTGCGCGTGACGGGCAAATGAGTGACCTGGAGAGCCAACCAGGTTGACCGCGATGACAGCCAGGGGTATACTCAAAACATCAAAACCCGGGGGAAATCGAATGGACGGTCCCAAACAGGCAAAAGAAGCGGGAGTTGCGTACTCGGCGTCAGTGGCGGATCTCAACCAGCCTGTCATCGTGCAACGCGGTGGGCAACCTGTGGCGGCGTTGATCAGCATTGAAGAATACGAACGCTACCAGGCTTTATTGAGGGAACACCAAGAGATTTCTGCGTCTGGAGCTCGTCGTGTGGCAGACCACGCCGTGTTCAGAGACTTGGTTGGCTGCGCATTGAGCGGTGGTGAACCCACATGGGTTCCTGCTCCTGAGCCGCATTGGTGTGTGCCCTACCGGAGTTTCGATGGAACATTGCTGGCCGTGGTGGAAGTGAACGCGCGCACGCAGGCTGTATCGCTAACTTTCGAAGAGCGCGCTACGCTCCTGGAACAGATTGAACGTCTTGCGGCCGCCGGCCATGCCACGGCTTGAGTCGCCCCTCCACATCCAACAGGTGGCATTGGGGTATTGCTTGCCTGCTTGCGCACAGATGGCCCTGGCGCAGTTTGGCATTGAGGCTACCCAAGTCCAATTAGCGCAGACTTGCGGCACGCGAGTCGGAGTGGGGACGCCTTTTTCGCGAGTGGAACGTCTGACGCAATGGAACATCCGTGTGCGGTTGGCGCGAGGGGCCTCGCTTGATGATCTGGCAGCATCTCTTGCCGCTGACACGGCAGTGATCAGCGCCATTACCACGACGTCGGGCTTACCGGGGTGGGGTAACATTCGCACGCAGCACACAGTCCTGGTGGCAAACGTCGGAGTGGAGCAGATTACATACCACGACCCGGCGTTGGCCTATGGACCAGTCTCCGCGCTATGTGCCGAGTTCCTCCTGGCATGGAATAACATGGATGAGCAAGTAGCATTCCTGAGCCGGGAATAAGTGGCTGCGCTCCAATAACAAAGACGCCCTCGCGAGAGGGCGTTTCTTTTTGCGCAAGCTGGGGGACGAGGATTCGAACCTCGGCACTGTGATCCAGAGTCACATGTCCTACCGCTAGACGATCCCCCACTGACTCGCGTCGTTCTCTGACGCGCGCTGATGTGCGCTGATGCACGTAATCTTACCGCAGATTCGTTGACTCGTCAAGGCAAAAAGTGGCGCGTGTCTAAGGAAGCATATTCTTCGGGGTAATCCATACCAAAACGCGCACACAGAGCTGAAACGTCTTTAAAATCATTCTCACGGAGGTTGTATCCGGTATGAAACTTGA